>JAFDZZ010000141.1 GCA_018266715.1 Bacteroidota bacterium | reverse complement strand
CCTGCACCGGAACCTTTAAAATCGCCACCGAGTTTTGGTGAAATATATTTTCCACTTACGCTGATGGCGCCTCGATTCGCAATTGTAATTTCAATAGCCTCATTCCAGGTCAGTTCAATTTTTCTATCGTTTGAAAAGATGCGGTTATCAGTAAGATTCAATTCCTCTGCTGCTATTTCTTTTCGAGCAGCCACTGAGAATATAATTTCATTTTTTAGATTTTCCGCTGCCATCTTTGCTGCATTACCAGCCATAAAAGTTACCCGGCTTGAATAACTGCCGAGGTCAACAGGCGTAAGTAACGTATCAGCAGCCAGAACAAAAATTTTATCCATTGAAATGCCCAACACTTCGGCAACAATCATGGCGAGCATCGTATCGCTTCCCTGGCCAATGTCGCTTGCACCTGAAGTAACCAATACCCGTCCGTCGAAATCTACTTTTAAATGCACAACCGATTGAGGCAATTCATTGCGAATAATGGGCAATGCGCTGCCACTTATGAAAAATCCGCAACCTACACCAAGCCCATGCCCGAAAGGAAGTTTCCCATACCGCTCTTTCCATTGCGATTGCTCCATCACCTTCAACAGGGATTCACGGCTGCCGTTTGATGTAATGCGGTATTGCCCCGCAGTAAGTGTATTGGAGGGCATGAAATTTTTTAATCGCAATTCGCAGGGATCCATTTTCAATTGTTGCGCCAAATCATCAATCAGTGTTTCAATGGCAAATCGTGAATTCACGGCACCATGTCCACGCATGGCACCGCATTGCGGTTTGTTCGTATAAACCCTGAACGTTTTGAACCCGAAGTTTTCAACTTTATAGGGTGCCTGCAGCAACACCCCATTGTAATAAGTGGTTACAACGCCAAAACTTCCGTAAGCGCCACCATCAATGGCAATATCCGCATCGAGAGCACAGAAATTTCCCGATTTATCCGAACCGATTTCCATGGTCATTTTTGTGGGATGCCTTCCATGATTGCTGATAAAAACTTCTTCACGGCTGAAACGCACTTTCACCGGCCGTCCTGTTTTTATAGCGAGGTATGCTACAATAATTTCATGCGGAAATGGATCGCTCTTGCCGCCAAAACCACCTCCCACATAAGGTTTGATAACCCGAACCCTGCTCAAAGGCAACTTCAAAACTTTGCTCAGAGCCCGGTGAAGATAGTGCGGTACCTGTGTAGCAGTGGTGATCATTAAACCGTTTTCGTCCCAATAAGCAATGGCGGCATGTGGTTCGGTGAAACCATGCGATATTCCTCCAAATTCAAAATTCATTTTGCTTTTAAATGCTGCGTGCTGAAAACCTTCTTCCTGGTTACCAAAACGCAACTCCGCTTTTTTGTGAACATTGTTATTGAACTTCACATGTTCATGAATCTTTTCTTCCGAACCAATATCATTCAATGATTCCTCAATTTCAAAAAAAGGTTTCAGTGGTTTATATTTAACCCGGATGAGATTGCAGGCTTCTTTTGCAATGGCTTCAGTTTCGGCAGCCACTGCAGCCACCACTTCGCCAATGTATCTAACCTTATCAACTGCCAATGCGGTTTCATCCTGCGAAATAGGCAGCACGCCGAACTTTTCAGGCAACTCAACTCCGGTGAGAATATATTTGACGCCTTCTAACTTAGCGGCAGCTGAGGTATCAATGTGTTCAATTTTTGCATGTGGATAAGGGCTTCTTAAAAAACTGCAATGCAATACATTTTTCATTCGTATATCATCAGTATATTCCGCTTTACCCTGGGCTTTTTTGGCCGCTTCAATATAAGGCATTCCTGTTCCAACAATTCTACCGTTTTGCGGCTTGCTTCCATTTGCATCTACCCGTTTGTTATGCGGATGTATGGTTTCAGCAACCGCTTCAATAATTTTTTTATAGCCCGTGCAACGACAAAGATTTCCGGATAATGCTTCTTTGATTTCTTCAACGGTTGCATGTGGATTTTTCTTTACAAAATCCAATGAGGTCATCAACATTCCCGGAGTGCAAAATCCACATTGAATGGCTCCTTTCTCTACAAACTTTTGCTGGAGCAAATGCAATTCACCATTGTTGGAAATACCTTCAATGGTGGTAACTGACAACTGATCGCAGCGCATGGCAGGCGTGATGCAACTGAGTACCGGCTCATCATTCAGTAATACCGTGCAGGCACCACAACTTCCCTGTTCGCAGCCAATCTTTGTACCGGTCAATTCAATTTTTTCCCTAAGTACATGAGCAAGGGTTTCATGTTCATCAATCAGCACTTCATGTTGTCGCCCATTTACCTTTATCTTAATCGGTTTCATGATTCAATATTTATTACTGCAATTATTTTATAACCCCGCTCCTATACTTTTTCCGCCATCCACATATAGGGTTTGCCCTGTCATAAAACTTGTTCTTTCCGAAGCAAGAAATGAGACCACATTGGCAATATCTTCAGGCTTTCCCATGCTTCGTGAAGGTTGCGCCTGAATCAGTTTTTCTAAAACTTCTTTTTTTAATTTTTGAGTAAGCGGTGTGTCAATTAAACCGGGAGCGATGGCGTTTACCGAAACATTATGCCTTCCCATTTCCAATGCCAGGGAACGTGTAAGCCCAATGATTCCGGCTTTAGAAGCCGAATAATTGGTTTGTGCTGCATTACCCAGCCAGGCCCGGGAGGCAATATTTACAATACATCCTTGTTTTTGCTGTTTCATTCTTATTGCCGCTTCCCGACACATTAACCAGGTTCCTTTTAGATTAACATTGATTACTGCATCAAAATCAGCAGCACTCATATTCCATATTAAACTATCACGGATAATTCCGGCATTGTTCACCAGCAAATCAATTTTACCTTTTGTTTTTTCTATGTTTTCAAACAATGCTTTTACCTGAACTTCATCGGTAATATCAACACAGTAACCCGTTGCCTTATCTGCGCCAATGGTTAGAGCCGTTTCTTCTACTGCGGCTTTGTCAACATCAACCAATGCAACATAAAAGCCGTCTGCTGACAACCGTTCGGAAATGGCCTTACCAATTCCCTTACCAGCACCTGTTATTATCCCTATCCTGTCCGGCATACGTATAACTTATTTTTTCTTCGTTGTTGATTTTCAAGATGCGTCCGTTCATTACGGCAACCAATTTTGCAACAATACTGATGGCAATTTCAGCAGGCGAATTGCCTCCGATATCAAAACCCATTGGCATATCAACTTTTGAAAGTTCATCTTCACTGGCCCATTCCTGTTTGATAAATGTTTTCCGGGTAACCACTACTTTTCTCATGCTGCCTATCATGCCTAAATAAGCAGATGGTTGTTTGATGCACTGAGCCAGAATTTCCCTGTCGTAATGATGCAGGTGAGTGCAAATGACAATAAAGGTGTTTACATCAAAAACTACATTCGATAAAAACTCATTGTGGTGCATATTGAAAATTTTTGCATCACCCCATTCCAATCCATTAAGCATTTCGCTTCGTTCATCAACAAGGCTGATTTGAAAATTCAGCGATTGTGAAAGTCTCACAACTTCTTTACCTACATGACCGGCACCAAATACAATAAGTTTATTTCTCTTTCTAACGGGTTCAATAAAAACAAAAACCGAACCCCCGCAGCACATCTGGTGATCACGGACAAGTTGATGTTCAAAAATTTCAGGCTTACCGCTTTCCATTACGGCTAAAGCATCTTCAATAACCTGCTTTTCGAGATTACCCCCACCGATGGTACCGAACATTTTTTTATTACGACATACAACCATTTTTGCCCCTTCCTTAAGCGGTGTTGAGCCATGCGTTTCTGTAATAATACAGAGAGCAGCCTCAATGCCACGCTGCTCCAGGCCGGCAACTATTTCATAAATACTTCGCATGTTGAAAAATATTTTTGATATTCGTCTTCTGTATTAATATTTGCCAAAATATTTTTTTGGTTCCACTCCAAACTTATCTCTTCAAACTTATGTAGCTCTTCCCGCAGGTTAAAATCATTTCCGTTCAACTTGCTGCAATGATTCATTATTTTTTTACAGATGACGATTGGATGCCCTTTTTCATTCTTAAATACGGGAACAACATAAGCGTCCTGCTTAATCCTTCTGCACATATGACTGAGCAAATTCTCTGTTACAAATGGATTATCGGCGTTCTGTATAAAACAAAATTCCGTATCTGTTTTTTCCAGTCCAAGCTGTAAGGAATAAAACCGGCCCTTTTCGGGAAAGGAATTCACTACTATTGTAACAGGCCAACCGGTATAATGCTCTTTAATTATTTTACTACACTCAATTTCAATAGACGGGCTTACTACTACCCTTATTTTGTTTATTCCTGCCTCGATATAGGTGCTGATTAGATTACTGATGAAATTTTTCTTTTCATCAAAGGCAAGAAAAGGTTTCGGCCTATTCATCCTCTTCGATTGACCTGCAGCCAGTATTATTGCCGAAATGGAGTTCTTCATTTTCCCTCGTATTGAATTTTATTACCGATAGAAGTTAAGCCCAGCAAAGCATCGCTGGTTGAGAAAATTTCAGACAGATGTGCCAGTTCAGAGGCACATCCTTTTTTTTCCTCAATTAGTTTATCTGCCAGGCGAATAGCCACCGGAGCTTTGTAACCAATGGTTTTAACAATCTTTTCCACTTCTTCTACCGGAAGTAAATTGCCTGAATACTTCTTCTCAACAATTTCCGCAAGCGTATTCTTTTCAAAAAAGTTTTTAATCATTTGCCATTTATCAGGCAATGATTTTTTGCTAAAAGCGGGAATTTGTTTTTTGTTTTCAGCCATTTTTAATAAATCTTCAACAGAAATTATTTGATCAACCAACCCGATTTCTTCTGCCTCTTTTACATTGAGCATTTTACCGGTATGGATTAAATATTTGCTCAATCCCCGGCCGATTTTTAAAGCGCTGCGCTGAGTGCCGCCCAGCCCGGGATAAATGCCGATACCTGTTTCCGGAAATGCAAACTGTGCTTTGGGGAATGCCAGAATCATGTCCGCACACAATGCCAGTTCCAATCCGCCACCCAAGGCCATGCCATTTACAACTGCCACTACTTTTTTCTCAGAACGATCAATACGGCTGAACACATCCTGGCCAAAAGCAGTAAATGTTTCGATGTTGTTTATCTTGCCTGCTTTAATATTTCTAACAAAGAATTTAATATCCGCACCGGCAACAAAAGCTTTTCCCGAACCGGTGATAAAAATGGTTTCAATAGCCGGATCATGATCTGCCTCAGTAAATTTTTCTGAAAGACCTTGCATGGTTTCTTCGCTAAGGGCATTCATATTTTCGGGTTCATCCATGGTAATCACTGCCACTGAATTATTCTTTTTTATCGTTACCGATTCCATTACCCAAAAATTTTTCCCGATAGATGATGGTAAAGGCATCCGGTACAATTCAGTCATCTGTGTTACAAGACGGGTTACTTCAGCTTCTCCTGCCGCTATCATTAAATCAACCGGTCCTTTTCTCCAACGTAAACCAATTTTTGCTCCACGGTTAAGGTGAATTGCCGAAGAAACTTTTTCTTCAAGAATCTGTGCACACACGTAAAATACAACGCCCAGCATACGGTCGCTGATTAATTTTTCTTTTGCTGTTTCAATTGTGTCAGCCGCTGCAGATTCAATTTCCCATGGTTTGGCAGCTTCTGCCTGCGCTTTTAACAAGGGAGCAACTTCATAAAGTTTACCAAAAACCTCCAAAGTTTTTTCAGAGTGATACGCAATAGGAACTCCCGTGGCATTCATCAATGCAAACGGTCCCATACCAATACCAAACACTTTCATGCACACCGCATCTATTTCTGCCTTTGTTGCTACAGCTTCCTGCAACAGTTTAACCGATTCATTCAGCCATGGAACAAAAAAGCGGTTCACGGCAAATCCATACGTGTCGGTGCAATCAATCGCATCTTTTCCTGCAAGCACTGTGAATAAACGGGTTGCCTGTAAAGTATCGGCAGATGTTTTTTTGCCCGGAATAATTTCTACCAACCGGTTTTTTGCCGCATGGTAAAAAAAGTGAAGCCCAATAAATCTTTCGGGGTGAACCATGCTTGTTGCCAGTTCGGTTACAGAAAATGATGAGGTGTTTGTGGCAATAATGCACTCTTTTGAAACAATACGACCCAGAGAACTGAATAAATCTTTTTTAGCATTCAGGTCTTCAAAAATTGCTTCTATTACCAGGTCGCAAGCCTTTAAATCATCAAGCGAATCAGTTCCTTTTAAATGCAATAGGAACGTTTCAACCTGTTGTTTTGAGAAAAAATTTTTGGCTATACCGTCTTCTAAAGTGAGGCGGATATTGTTTAACCCTTTCTCAACGAAATTTTTTGCACGGTCTGCAAGGATCACTTCAAAGCCTTCTTGTGCGAATTTTTGCGCCAATGCTGCGCCCATGGTGCCTGCGCCAACTACTCCTACTGTTCTGATATTTTTCATTTCTTCTTATTATGAATTCTTCCAAACCGGTTTTCTTTTTTCCAAAAAAGAGCTAATGCCCTCATTGGCATCTTCCGTTTGCATCAGCTGGTTGATATACATGGATTCCAACTGAGGAAGAAAATTGCCCAGTATATGATTCATCTTTGCCCGAACTGCCTTCACCGCATAACGTAATGAAGAAGCACTTTTGGGTAAGATGTTTGTTTCAATCCAGTTGTTCAACCCTGCATTCAATGCTTCTTTATCTGCAAATACATCATTCAGCAGGCCCATTGATTTTGCTTCATCGGCCGAAATAGTTTTACCGGTAAGCAACAATTCTTCTGCCTTAGCCAGGCCAATTTTTTCTGCAAGAAGTATGGATGCCGGTGGCGGAAAAACTCCGAGTATGATTTCAGGCTGACCAAATTTTGCAGTCTTATCGGCAAAAATAAAATTGCACATGAGGCACAATTCCATTCCGCCACCAAGGCATTGCCCCGTTACTTTTGCTGCAATAGGAATTGACAAATCCCTAAGTGTAAAAAACAATTTATGAAAGGCCCTGATCATGGCACCGGCAAATTCTTTCTGATGCTCTTCCACACTGGCACCAAATGAAAAATGTTTTCCCACACCTTCAATCACAATCAGTTTTATATTTTTCTTTTCCGAAAAAGAATCTAAAACACTTTGTAAATCTTCCATCATGATGTAGTCCATCACATTGCCTTTACCATCGTCAAGCAAAATGTTTGCGATCGAATCATCATACAAATAATTAATCTTAATTTTTTCCATGCTTATTGTTTTACTTCCTGGTATTGGGGTGAAATAGCCCTGTGCAGCTCTTCGTTCCATTCATGTCCATCGGCCAGCAGTTGCCGTAGTTTTATAAAATCAACTTCCCTGTTTTCTTTAGGGCCATTGTTAAATGCTTTAAAACCGGCTTTGGCTTCACTCATCATATTTAAGGCAAGCCATTCACGGCTGCTCTCTTTATTTTTATCCCAATGTTCCAATTTGAATTTCCGCACTTCGCTGATGGTTTTATTCATACAATTGGGGAAGGTGGCAAGGATTTTTGCAATCAGCCCGTTAACAGCAGCATCCAACATGCTAAAATCTGTTTCGCCCGATGCAACTAATTCTTTTGCTTTTTTCAGATCACCATCTGTTTTCATGCTGCCAAAAACAAAACGTCCGTATTCATCAGTGGTACGGTCAATAATTACCAATGGGTTGGCAATAAATTTTCCGTTCACTTTCAAAACCGGAACCACGTCAGTAAGCATGCCATAATAATAAGCCTGGTGGGCTGTCCATGGTTCGCATAAGGTAAGCGACATCATGGCCCGTTCAATGCCTACAAACAGCGGTAAGAAATCGGTTGCACCTCCAATTGGTGCGCTACCATGCTTGGGCCCTGCCTGTCCAAACCTTGCCATATCACTTGCAATAGTGAAATCACATGCCATTCCGATTTCCTGTCCACCACCAATACGCATTCCATTCACACGGCAAATAACCGGTTTCTCACATTTCAATATGGCGCTCACCATATCGTTGAACAATCGCATATATTGCGAATATTCCTGCGGATTACCGGCATAGTATTCTGCGTATTCTTTGGTATTGCCACCGGTACAAAACGCTTTATCGCCAACGGCTGTAAATACTACGGCCACTACACTTCTGTCGTTCGATGCTTCACCGAATGCAAGAATGAGTTCCTTTACTGCACCGGTCGTATAAGAGTTAAACTGCCCGGGATTGTTGAGCCATATCCATGCATTGAATAAGCCGTCAACCGTATTTCCATTTTTATCAAGGCAAGGCTTTTTTTCTAAAATAATTTCCTTATACGTTATACTTATAATATTATGACTTTTAAGTTCTTCCATTTTATTTCAACTATTTTCTTTATTTAAAATCAGCAACCAGCACTGACCGTTTTTTGTACTTATGTTTGAGTGTATTGGCAAACACTTCATTGATTTTTGACATCGGAAATGTTTCAACAAATGATGCTATTTTAAGTTTACCACTTGCTACGAGATCCAACACTTCAGGATAGAGTTCTGCCCGGCAACCCCAGGTGCCAATCAGTTTTGCATCAAATGCCATGAGGTTACTCAATCGCACTTCCGTTTTATCCATGGTAAATCCAACAATAGAAAGTGTGGAAGCAAATGTGATGAGATTAAAGGCGAGATCCTGCCCGGCTTTGGTGCCGCTAATCTCAAAAATTTTCCACCCGGTATTGGGTGTTTTAAGTTCTTTTGCCAGTTCTTTTACTTTTTCTTTTACTGTTTTAACATCAAGGCTTTTTATATTCAGCGTGGCATCAACACCGTTTTTCTTTGCCATTTCAAGTTTCTCATCCGATATATCCAAAGCAATCACTTTTGCACCAAAAATTTTTGCAATTAATGCACCATAAACGCCTACGCCACCTACACCAATCACAATGGCAAGGTCACCTGCTTCCAACTCCGATTTTTTTACAACCTGGTAAGGCGTAGAAATAGCATCAGCAATTACCGACAATTGTTCGAGCGAATAATTTTTCAAGATTTCGTCCGGAACATGGCATAAAAACCTTGAAGGCACTTTTATGTGGGATGCAAATCCTCCATGAAAATCGTTGCCGGGCATTAATTGTTTACGGCAAATATTGCTTCTCCCTTTCTTGCACAATTCGCATTCACCGCAAGGAAGCACTGCGGGGATGATTACTTTTTTACCCAGCCATGCTGCATCACCTTTAACCACCACACCACTTATTTCATGACCAAGGGTAAGTGGTAATCCATGTTTGGTTTGCACACCGTGATGCCAGAAGCTGATGTCGGTATGGCAGACGCCGCAGCCGGCAACCTTTACCCATACTTCGCCTTCGGCCAGATCGGTAAAAGAATGCTCAGAGAGTTTAAATTCTTTATTCAACTCCGTCATTTGCCATTGAAGAAATTTTTCTTCTCTCATAAATCTGTATTTTCAAAAAGTATTGCTGTTCCCTGTCCACCACCAATACAGGCGGAGGCAATTCCATATTTAACTTTTCTTCTTTTCATTTCATTAGAAAGCGTTAATGATAGCCGCAGCCCGGTAGCGGCAAGAGGGTGCCCGATAGCAATAGCCCCTCCGTTTACATTTAATTTTTCACGGTCTATTTTCAACTCCCGTTCACAACCGATTACCTGTGCAGAAAATGCTTCGTTTATTTCAATTAACCCAATTTCGTCCATTTGCAATCCTGTAAGTTCTAAAAGCAACTTGATCGCCGGGACAGGTCCCAGGCCCATTACTTTCGGGTCAATCCCACAACTTGCCCCGGCTATTATTTTCGACAATGGTTTAAGTTTTCTTATTTCCATAAATCTTTTCGTAGCAACTACTGCTGATGCAGCACCATCAACAATACCGCTGCAATTACCTGCTGTTAATACGCCCACATCAGAAAATACTGGTTTTAGTTTTTCTAATGATTCCAACGAAGTTTCTCTTACCTGTTCATCGTTTGCAAAATCTTTAACTCCGCCGGGTAATTTGAACTTTCTTGGCTTTAATCCTTTTGCTTCAAATACGGAAGAGTTAACTGGTGCAATTTCTTCCTGAAAATATTTTTTATCCTGAGCAGCAATAGCCCGATTAAATGACAACAAAGCAAACACATCGCAATCCTTACGGGTAATGCTGTAACGCTGCGCTATGTTTTCAGCAGTATATCCCATGGGGTAACCGGCTGCGGTGTCATCAAGCGCTTCCCAAAGCATGTCTTTAAAAACAGGTTTTCCTAAAGTAAACCCCATGCGGTTGCCAAAACTTACTAACGGTGACAGTGACATATTTTCAGCGCCTGTGCATAACACAGCATTAGCTTTACTTAAAGTAATTTGCTCGGCAGCTGTAATGATTGTTTCAAAACCCGAGCCACATATGCGCTGCACCATCAATGCAGGTACTTCCGTTGGCAACCCTGAGAATAAGCCAATATGCCTCGGCAAGAAATATGAATCGTAAGAACTCTGCCCGATATTGGCAGCAATCAGTTGGTCAATTTCATTGGGCGACACTTTGCTTTTCTGTAATGAAGCAAGTGAAGCCATAATACCCAGGTCTGTGGGTGATACCTGTGCCAGTGTACCACAATATTTTCCAAAAGCCGTTCTCATCCCGCCAAGAATAAAAATATTGTCAAACAAAATACCGATACCCTTCTCCTGTTGGTGATAGCCTTTCATATTAAGTATTACTCGTTGAGGTTTGAACTTCGCTTTCCCTCACCATTCCCTTCTGAAATGCTTCTCTTGCAAATAATGCTGCACCAAAAGAAACGGCTAACTGGGGATTATCAATAATCTGTACTTCCTTCTGTAATTTTTCCTGCAGTAAAGTTTTTAGGTAAGGATGCCAGGCAATAACTCCTCCTATTAAAAAAATGGGCGAAGCCGGATCAATTCTAAGTTTGATTACCCGGGTAAGTATGGAGAGGTAAATGCCTTTGGCAATATCCTCAACCGGCAAACCATCAAATAGCCAGGACATGATTTCGGTTTTGGCAAATACCGTACAAAAGCTGTTGAGCTCTTTTTGAAATGAAGATTTGGCTGCAAGGTCGCTCATGTCGGCAATATTGATGCCGCCTCTTTCTGCCACTTCAGTGATGAACGAACCGGTACCGGCTGCGCATTTATCATTAAGATAAAAGTTCTCAATATTATTTTCATCATTGCACTTGATGATTTTAATATCTTCGCCACCAATGTCAATAATATTTTTTGCTCCTGAATAATATTTTGAAACAGCCATTGCCGCACAGTTCAGTTCTGTTTTCACAAGATCGGCTTGCGCCAGGTGCTTTCTGCCATATCCTGTTCCACAAATCAAAGCAAGTGAATACTCCTGTTTTAATGTTTCAATAACATGATGAACAGAAATACGGTCACGGTTCATGGTTTTCAGAACCGTTTGAAAAGCCACTTTTCCATGCTCATCAACTACCGTAAATTTGATATACGCCGACCCCAGGTCAACACCCAGAAAATAATTGCCTGAATGATTGGCTGTATGTGACTTTCCGTTTTCAATAGAAAAGCCCTTGGGGTCAAGAGCTGTAGTGGCTGCATTTACAATTGATGTGTAACTCTTATTTGACATGGCTTTCACCATATTTGAAAAAGTAAGATTGAGAGAAGTGCGTATATAATGTTTACGGCCATACTGTACAATCTTACCATTCATATAGTCAATTTCTGTTGGTTTGTTATTGAGCAGGTCAACAGCTAAAGACGGAAAGTGATTGCCTGCTTTATGCAGATACCTCAGGCATTTACGGTTGAAATCATCATCAAATTTTATTTTTTCAGCTGCCGCTACATCAACCGCTTCCATAATAATCTGTTCAATCAATTCCACTGTATCCGGGTTGCTCATGGCTTCTTTAATCGTCATCCGCCCGACAGCGCACAGTGCACTGAGTGAAGAATTGAGAATGGTTTTCTCCCAGATTTTTCCGAGAATTTCAAACGGATTCAATGCCTTGGTATCTAAGCCAATACCGGTTAAGGCATGAGCAATTTCATTACTCATTGCAATGCCCGAATCCTCCATGGGTGCTAAATAGTTGGGTGGATTGAAAAATGTAACACGGGTAACATTCTGTGCAATCAGGTTACCTGCAAAATTAATAACCATACGAAAAGTGCGGTTCTCACCCAATTCCACTGATATTATTTTTTCCACGTCAATGCCATTCATAGCACATATAATTCCCGGCTTACTTCGTTTCAAAGCAGAAAGCTCTTTTACTAAGGCAGGAAGCTGTGTGGTTTTTATACAAACAAAAATTATGTCCGGATTGAATGCATCTAATTCTTCAAGTGTGGTAAAAACGTTCTTAATAAACGTCTTTTTTTTCATGACACCTTCCAGGACAATCCCTTCTGATTTCACAAGATTCATCTTCAACTTATTGTGGTCGTAAATGGCTACATCCATTCCTGCTTCCTTCAAATGAGTAGCCAGAATGGAACCTACCGGGCCCATTCCCACAATACCAATCCTGTTTAATTTTGCCATCATATCAGGTGTGAATTGATTTTTGACTTACCAATTGTTCTATAAAAGTTTCAATTTTAGTTGTTGTTTGCCCCTCGGAATAAAAACGCAGGTCGCACAAATCGCCTTCAATTACAAGAACCGGTATTCCATATTCTTTATACAACCTGAGCGGCAACCCAAAACGGGCATTGGAATTATTGAAACAGGTTTTAGCATCGTGAAAAATAATTCCATCCACCCTGAATTCATCGGCCATTTGCTTTAGCATTTTCATCTTCGCATTTTCACTGCGGTTGATAAAAATTTCGGTGTACGCCTTTGCAGAAGATTCAAATGGATTTTTTTCGTCAAAGGCATCAAACACCCAACTGTTGCAATACGTAGAGGCTACGACCACTGAATTATTCTGAATAAATAAATCAGACAAGGTTCTGAGTTTACCCCAAATAGGCATTCCATCCCAGTAAAGGCGACTTTGCTCATTTTTTACCACTCCGGTATTAGATGCTACATACCCTGTTAATTCATCCAATAGCGCCTGGTAATAATCTTTGGCTATTTGTGTTCCCCTCAAAACCACAATAGGACCCATATGAATAGTCCCATCAAAAAAACTGAGCGGTGCCGGGCTGTGTTTGGCAGTGGCCAAAACAGCTTTCCATAAATCGGTTGCTTCTTTACTTAAGCGAATGGTTTCACGAAAACGATCAATATCAAACAACTGCCCGCTTGCTTTTTCGCATAGTGGAATCATTGCTTTGAACTGATTGCTCACATCTGCAATTTCGGTTTCTGTAATTTCATCAATATGCCGGGGAGGAAAAATACCAATGGCAGGACAATTAAATTCTTTTGCAAAATAAGTAAACCAATCCTGCACTTCACGGCATTGGTTGGTATTGTAAACAATCAAATCGGGTTTGGGAATTCCCTTTAACCCGTAATGATTTTGCAACGGTGTTTTATTATTAAGATAAGCGCCAATATCGCTGGTGAGATACGAGCAGATATCCCCTGAGTAGCCGAGGTTGATGGTAGCCGGAATAAAATCTCCAGCTACCCGGGTTGTTCCCATCAATGCACCATGATTTTCGGGGAAATAAACTTCAAACCCGAAAGAGCGAAGCAATTCAGCTGGGCCTACACTGGTACACCAGGCAATTTTACCGGCACGCTCCATACCGATAAAATAGTCTTTCATTAGTTGACGTAACTGCCTTGTTGATTTTATTTCATACATAATTATACCGTAATTGTTTTTCCCGGAGCATCTTCCATATCTGACAAGTGAATCACATATACCTCACTGTCAACAAGATTTTCTGCTCCGTATAAATTTTCCAAATGGGCCTTATAAGTTTTAACTACATTCTTAGGAACTACCTTCATTGAAGGAGTTAAAGTTCCATTCTCAAGAGATAACTCATCAGCCATAACCATGACAGATTTTATCTTAGCAAATTTTTGCCCGATGCCACAATTTGCATTATGCAAACAACCTCTTAGGCAATTAGATAATTCCTGCAGGTTACGTGGACAAAAACAGCCTTCTTCAGTTGATAATGCATAATCAGGTTTTTCTAATAATTTTTTATTAGCAAATAATAAAGCAACTGGGTATTCTTTTCCATTACCCTCCACCATCGCAAAAGAGATATAGTGGCATTTGAGTTCAATGAGCTTCTCTAAATCTGTTGGAACTACTTTTTCGCCATTGGATAATTTGAAGATTCTGTCTTTCCTGGTAATGAGTTTCAAACCCTTTTCGGTTATTTCGCCAACATCACCTGTACAAAACCAGCCATCCTGAGTAAATATTCCTTTGTTGGCTTCATCATTTTTATAATACCCTTTCATTACATTAGGGCCATTCACCAGCACTTCTCCATCCTCTGCAAGGCGAATCGTTACACCGGGAAGAGGAAATCCAACCACACCCGGTTCCCTTTTTTTTGTAGGATCCGTAAGCGTACAGCATGGTGAAGTTTCGGTAAGACCCCATCCTTCAATTACGGGTATATTCCTTTTTTCAAATTCATCAGAAAGCTTTTGCGGAAGTGAAGCTGCGGCAGTGAATATGAATTTAAGCTGTGAATGAAAAAATAATTTCTCTGCTTGATGATCCTGGCGGGTAAGTTCAATCAACAACTGATATACTTTGGGTACACTGAAGAAAACAGTAGGCTGCACCTGTTTCCAGTTCTCAAGAATAACTGCAGGGTCTTTGCCCAATCCGGAGTCAAGTGAGTATGTAGCTCCATTGTACAAAGCAGAAAACAATTCAAATATGCCCCCGAAACTATGGTGCCAGGGCAGGTAAGAAAGGAACCGGTCTGTCGAGTCCACATTCCAGAATAATGAAAGGCCTGCCTGTTGTGATAAAATATTTTTGTGTGAAAGCTGAACGCATTTTGGAATACCCATGGTGCCTGAAGTGTACATGTTCAGGCAAGTATCATCAGGTGCGGCATCGGTAAGCAATGTAAAATCTTTTTGGGTTCTTTCCGTAAGCAATTCATCAAATGAATGTTGGTTTGGAAAAGTATCTTTCTCCTGTTTGTCAAAAACAATAATATTTTTTACGTGGATATTATTTAAGCGGCTTAATTGTAATTCTCCTGCAACGGCTAAGTATTTTGCATCAGAATGATTGATGAGCAATTCGGCTGTTTCCTGGTGAAAGAAAGCAAAAATAGGTACGGCAATTCCGCCAGACGCCATTACTGCTAATTCCAGTTCCAGCATTTCAATCCGGTTGGGTGAAAAAATAGCCATCTTATCCCCGGGGGAAAATCCAAATTTTTTAAGGTTAAAAGCAATATTGAGTATGTCGTTATAAAATTTCTTCCAGGTAATACCGGTATATTTTTGGTTGTGCTTCCATTGAAAAACAATCTGATCAGGCCATTTGGCAACATTGCCTGCAAGCATAATTGCAATGTTCGGCACAACCGGGCCTAAAGATTTATTTGATTTAATAATGGATTCCATATTTAATTATGAATAGACTTATGCCATTACCTTCTCTCTTGCAGCAAGTTTTACATGACGGAAGCCACCCCATAATGCAGCTCCAATTGCACCGGCATAACCTGCATCCGGATGCGTTTTAATTTCGAATTTTTTTCCGGTCTCTACCAATTGTTCCTCCAATGCCTGCATCATTCCCTTATTCAATGCCATTCCGCCGGTAAGAATAATTGGTGATTCAGCCTTGAGTGAACTCATCAGTTTTATTATACGGCTTGCAATGGAGAGATGAATACCCTTAATAATATTTGGCGTGGATATTCCACGTGATACCATGTTTATCACATCTGTTTCGGCAAGAACGGCACAAATACCTGATGACACTTCGGGATTTTCGGCCTTCAGGGATACATCACCTACTTCTTCTATTGACAAGCCAAGATAGCGGGAAATATTCTCCACAAACTGCCCGGAGCCGGAAGCGCATTGCCCGGTCATTTTATAATCCATAACACGTGCATCCGGCGAAACCTTTATAGCCCGAACAAATAAAGCGCCCATATCCACCACTGTCCTGGCATCCGGATAAAAATAATGTGCGCCTTTGGCATGAGTGGTCATCCCATAAAAATGGCCACGCTTTCGTTTCAACATATCGCCTTCTCCTGTGGATGCGAGATAAGCCAGGTCTTCGTATTTTAAATTAAATTTTCGCAGCATACTTTGAATCATCTCCTCAGCAAGTTGCTCAGGGTTTCTTTTCCTGATTTTTTCCGTTTGTTTATCCAATAAAACGGATTGAGCTGAATAATCCATTAACACCAACTTGATAAAATTGCTGCCAATGTCAATACCCATTGTATAGATTGGTGATTCCATGAAATTATATTTTATTTATTTTCTTATGCTGTTTCCGCTTTTCCTGTTGGAAGAGATAAATTCATATTTCTCCTGGCAAACATAGCACCGCCAAGCGCACCCATAAATATCGAATCGATATGGATATTTATTTTTATTTGATCTCCATAATTTTCTTTTACCAACTCCGATAAATATTTTATTACTGCCGGATTTCTTGCAACGCCTCCGGTAAATGTGAATTCATTAAATACGCCACCTGAACGAGCTAATAATGACATAGCCCGCATGATGATGGCTTTATGCAGACCGCCCAAAATATCTTCTCTTTTTTCACCCAGGTTAGTGAGTTCCCTTAATTCTGCTCCGGCAAAAACGGTGCATGTAGAACAAATATTTACTTCCTTCTCTGCCTTCAATGCCATGGGTCCAAGCTCATTGAGTGAAATACTCATTTCATCGGCAATATACCCTAAGTATCTGCCGCATCCTGCGGCACAGCGATCGTTCATTTGAAAACTGGTAACTAAACCGTAACGGTCAACCTGTATGGCTTTGGTATCCTGCCCGCCAATGTCAAGCACAGTCCTGGTATCGGGAAAAACAGCATGAGCGCCAAATGCATGACATAAAATTTCAGAACGGATACATTCCTGGGGAAATGGCAATAAAGCCCGGCCATAACCTGTACCCGTCATGTTGGTAATGTTGAACTCAAGACCCGCTATTTCATCAATGTGAACTCGAAGCGTTTCATAAACTTTCTCAAAATTACCCTTCAGCAAATTAAGTTCGGCATCAAAATTAACACTGGTGTTTTCCATCACTTCATCAGGAATATTTTTATATTTTTCCCTGAGTTCATCCATTGCTTTTTCAACAAGCTCTTTAAAATTAAAAGTGATTAACTGGTTTTCAGCAGGGCTGATGCTTTTATCCCAAACAGTCATTAATGGTTCAAACAGCGACATTTCCAGTTTATTCACTTCATCATTATACTTTTCAGAAACGATATCCCTGAAAAACTGGTTTTTAGCGCCAAGATTATTGTATAAGTATTCGTGCTTGATAACAGGTTTAAACGCCTTGCGGATATTACGCAGGTGCTGAATCATTTTTTCCTGAACCGCTGCATCTTTAAAAAATGTGTAACAGGTTTTCAGTAATTCCTCCCCGAGTTTGTCTAACCGAATTTTGAATTGTTCGTATTGAAAAACACTTTCCAGGTCGTTGATATATTTGCTGTATGCCGGGTTTGATTTAATCTCGGCCTCCAGTTTCTTTTTGAGTATAGAAAACCGGGCATTATAGATTGCCTCATCTTTTGCTATATCAGCAGCAACAGAATAATTGGCCCTGGTATTGGTAATGCCTCTGCCAATAATTTCATCCTGTTCGTTGATGATAACTGCTTTGGAAGTGGTTGAACCTAAGTCAACTCCGAGATAATATTTATTCATTGATTTTTTTTATGAATGATTATTTATTATCAAAATCACATTACTTTTTCAGCTTCCTGTGCCATAATTATTTTACGTTGTTCCAGCATCTGAAAATAAGATTCCAGGCGGTTCTTAATATTGGCATAAGAGAAATAACGGGGATCAACCAGGTCGCTTTCAATAAAGCCTACCGGCACTTCCATACGTTGCTCTATTTCACGCATAATCATTAACTGGCCGGCAGAAAACGAATTACAACTTTTAATAGAGTTAATAAGAAAGCCATCTGCTTTGTATTCTTTTACATAATCAGCCAACAATTTTACACGCTGGGGCAGATTCATGTTGGTATAACATCCCATGCAGTATTTTGAAAGGCTTTCCAATGGCTCCTCGGGATTATGCCGGAATCCTAAATCATAAACTCCTCCTACTTTTGTATATGAAGACGCAACAATTACCGCACCGGCATCATAAAATATTTTCCAAAATTCACGGAAATTTGTCCAGTTTGGTGGGCCTTCAACCACCAACCTGAATTTTTCTTCCTTTAATTCTCCTTCGGGAGTAACTGGTCCCAATCCCTGCTTTAATCTTTCTGTTACTTCAGCATACAATTCTTTATAATATTCCACTGCTTCATCCGTTCCTCTAAAAGCGGTAAAAATGGGGCCGATATAATACACTCCGGCAAAGTAGGCATCAATTGGCGATGGTTTATTTTTTGCGGTTTCTAAAATTTTCACAAGCAAGTCTTCGGCTTTTGCGGAATTGACCATCATCTTTGCAAGCCTTTCCATATCGAACCTTTTGCCGGATACTTTTTCCATCTTAGGAATTACATCTTCCTTAAGTTGCTTCACCATATATTCCACCTGCTCCGGAGTAATATTACCATCTTCCTGGTAAGGTGTATGCAGCATGGCCACCGGAACTCCGGGATAAAGTCGCTCAAGGTTTTCGAACCATTTCATAAATGTGAAGCAGCCGGTATAACTCAGCAACAGTAAATCTGGCGCCGGAAGCTTTTCACCGGTTGGGCCAATATTACCATTCAACATCATGCCAATATCACATTTCACATAAGTGCAAACATCTTCACTAAAGCCAAGTTTTTCGGCATCACGGATATATGATGCGGATTTTTTTCGCATGCCCGACTGCAAGGCATTTATTTCGGGGTAAACCGGTAACATATCAAATGACAAAATGAGTTCAGTGAGGTTTCCGGGAACAAAAGTGTAAACCACTTTCTTCCCCGTTTCCTTGGTTTTGCTCAGTTCGTGAAATAGATTGGCCAGCATGTCTTTTTGAATGACCATGCTTTTTTCTTTTATCGCTTCGGTTGCTTTGTTGCTCATAAAATAAAATTTATGCCCATAGTTTTATTGAATCACTAAAAGTTCCGGCCTGTTCTTTGATTACTTTGAACTGCCCGGTATTTTCGTGGTATTGAAAATTAATGTGAGGAACACCGGCCTCGTCACAGGCTTTTTGAAGTTCGGGCCTGTCTAACAATGCAGGGTCACAGAAACTGGCAGCGCTGAAAATTACACCATCAGCTTCACGCCTCTTTACCAGGTTCACTAATCGTTTACCTTTAGGATTGCCCACGTCATACACTGCCGAAGAAAATGTGCTTTGAGAAAGATAGGCGTTGGTAAGTGCTGCAAGCGGATCGCTTGTATCTTCTTCAATATCGCCTTGTATCCACCTTGATCCCAGCATAAAATCATCATCTACAATATAACAACCTGCCATTTCTATTGATTTAATTA
>JAFDZZ010000140.1 GCA_018266715.1 Bacteroidota bacterium | reverse complement strand
TTGGTTGCTGGACGATGATGATGCCACACATTTTACAACCGTTGGAAAAGACAGCACCTCAATCATTGAACTAATTTTGAAAGATGAAATTTCGTTCAATGTTTTAAGCTTACAGGAAAACATCCGTAAAGGGCAAAGGATAGAAAACTTTAGGTTGGAATATTGGAAGGAAAACGCATGGCATACTGCCGCAACGGGCACCACGGTGGGTTATAAAAGAATTTTAACTTTCCCAACCGTAACCGCCCAAAAATTAAGGCTCAACATTCTGTCATCAAGACTAAATCCATACCTGGCAGAATTGGGTATTTATAAGATGAACCATTGATTTTTTATAGCAATCCGCTATCCTATAAAAAAAAACCATTTTAATCCCAAATGGTTAATCCATTTTCCCTGTTACAGCCGAAAATGGCTATGAGATATTTACTAAATTGAAAACCCTTTTATAAATAGAAAAAATGATCAAGGATATGCACCAAACTCAACAGTTCACCTCATTTGAAAAAATTCCCGTAACCATCATGAATAAGGCAGAGGAAGCCTGCAAACTGGTAAGTGCAGAAATTGCTGCACTCATTCGTACCAGGCAACAACAAAATACGGTTGCGGTTTTGGGTTTGGCAACAGGATCCACCCCCTTAAAAATATACCAGGAACTGGTGCGCTTACACAAGGAAGAAGGGCTAAGTTTTAAAAATGTGATTTGTTTTAACCTGGACGAATACTACCCTCTTGCACCGGAGTCGTTACAAAGTTATCGGCATTTTATGCAGGAAAACCTGTTTAAGCATATTGATATCAACCCGGAAAATTGCCATATTCCCAATGGCCAGGTAAGCCTCGAAGAAGTGAAGCAACATTGTGAAGCGTATGAAGAACGGATTAAAAGTGTGGGTGGTATAGATTTTCAATTGCTGGGTATAGGTCGTAACGGGCATATTGGTTTTAATGAACCGGGCTCACACATCAGTTCTGTAACCCGGCTTATTACGCTGGATAAAGTGACCCGCTTTGATGCTGCCGCAGAATTTTCGGGCATTGCCAACATTCCCCGAAAGGCAATTACCATGGGCGTAAATACCATTCTAAGTGCTAAACGTATTGTATTACTGGCCTGGGGTGAAAGAAAAGCCGATATTATTAAACTTGCCGTAGAAGGCCCTGTATCGGATTTTGTACCGGCATCTTATTTGCAAACCCATCACAACAGCACTATCGTGCTGGATGAAGTTGCAGCAGCCAACCTTACCCGTAAAAAAACACCCTGGCTCACCGAAGATGTGGTTTGGACGGATCAATTAATAAAAAAAGCCGTCATCCACCTGGCTTTATCCTGCCAAAAACCTATTCTAAAACTTACCAATAACGATTATAATGAGAACGGCCTTAGCAGCCTGCTTGTATTACACGGTAATGCACATGATATAAATATAAAAGTATTTAACGCCTTGCAACATACCATCACCGGCTGGCCGGGAGGCAAACCCCATGCCGATGATACCTACCGGCCCGAAAGAGCAGAACCCATAAGAAAAAGGGTCATCATCTTCAGCCCTCACCCCGATGATGATATTATTTCAATGGGCGGAACGTTTCAACGATTAGCCGACCACGGCCATGATGTGCATGTAGCCTATCAAACCAGTGGCAATATTGCCGTTGCAGATGATGAAGCCTTTCGTTTTGTAGAATTTGTTAAAGACTATAACAGCCAGTTTAACATTAACGCACCCGATGCGGATAAAATTTACGAGCAATCCAGCAGCTTTTTAAAACAAAAGAAAAATGCCGAACCCGATATTGCCGCTTTGAGGCAGGTTAAAGGTTTAATCCGAAAAGGCGAAGCCAAAAACACCTGCCGCTTTGTGGGCATCCTGGATGAAAATATCCATTTCCTCAACCTTCCATTTTATGAAACAGGTACCATAGAAAAAAAACCTATTGGTGAAGAAGATATTCAAATCATTGCCTCGCTCATTCAACACATAAAACCGCACCAGATTTATGCTGCCGGCGATCTTGCCGATCCGCATGGCACACATAAAGTATGCCTCGATGGCATTTTTGCCGCATTGGACCGTATCAAACATCTTGATTTTATGAAAGACTGCTGGCTTTGGCTTTACAAAGGCGCCTGGGCCGAATGGGATATTGATGCCATTGAAATGGCTGTTCCAATGAGCCCTGAGCAACTCCTGAAAAAAAGATATGGCATTTTTAAACACCAGTCTCAAAAAGATGGCGTGGTTTTCCAGGGAACAGACAGCAGGGAATTTTGGCAAAGAGCCGAAGACCGTAACAAAGCAACGGCAGAACTCTATAATAATCTCGGCTTAGCCGAATATGAAGCCATGGAAGCTTTTGTAAGGTGGCATTATTAGAATTGCTGAAGCCCATTGAATACTGAAGGTAATTGACGACAATTTTTTAACGACTAATTTAATTCCATGAAAAAATTTCTTTCCCTGTTTTTCATATTCCCTTTGTTTTGCATTGCTCAACAGGAGGTAAATATTATTCCACAGCCGGCTCAATTAAAACTGCTTAAAGGCTATTTTGAAATTGATCCTGCTACATCGGTTCATTATAATACAGTAAATCAAGATTTAACTGCAGCCGCTTCATTTTTAACAAAACAGATCCTTAACCTTTCGGGCATACCCATGCCGCAAAACAAAAAAACAGGCAAATCCATTCAATTAAAAATGATTTCATCAGCTCAAATTGGGCAGGAAGGATATTTGCTGAATGTAACGCCTAAGTCCATCACAATATCTGCCAATACACACCGTGGACTTATTTATGGCATACAGTCTTTATTGCAAACACTGCCTGCCATACGCACCAATGCTGCGCTGCAGGTGCCTTGCCTGGAAATTGTAGATTATCCACGGTTTGCTTACAGGGGGATGCATTTGGATGTAAGCCGTCATTTTTTTGGGCCCGAATTCGTAAAAACGTATATTGATTTAATTGCTTCATACAAAATGAATACGTTTCACTGGCATTTGGTTGATGACCAGGGCTGGCGAATTGAAATAAAAAAATATCCAAAACTTACTTCGGTTGGCGCATGGCGTGTGGACCAAAATGATATAGCCTGGGGCAGCCGTCCACAGGCAAAGCCCGGCGAAGCGGCAACCTACGGCGGATATTATACACAGGAGCAAATAAAAGATATTATCCGTTATGCCGAAGAAAGAAATATCAGCATTATCCCGGAAATTGAAATGCCCGGCCATGTAGCATCAGCAATTGCTTCCTATCCCTATTTAAGCTGTACCCAAAAACCACAATTGCCATTAACCGGCGGAAATTATTCCGGCATGGCCTCTGGGTATTGCGCCGGTAACGATAGCGTGTTTACTTTTCTTGAAAATGTATTGGCAGAAGTGATCCAACTTTTTCCGTCGAAATACATTCACATTGGCGGAGATGAATTGGATAAAGAACCGTGGAAAGTTTGCCCACGTTGCCAGGCACGAATTAAAAAAGAAGGATTGAAAAATGTTGATGAACTCCAGAGTTATTTTATAAAACGCATTGAAAAATTTGTCAACAGCAAAAACAGGAAAATAATCGGTTGGGACGAAATTTTAGAAGGTGGGCTTGCGCCGGATGCTACCGTTATGAGTTGGAGAGGTGAAACCGGGGGAATTGAAGCAGCAAAAATGCATCATCATGTAATAATGACCCCGGGAAAACCCCTGTACTTT
Source organism: Bacteroidota bacterium (assembly GCA_018266715.1). GTDB lineage: Bacteria > Bacteroidota > Bacteroidia > Chitinophagales > Chitinophagaceae > Ferruginibacter. The sequence continues at coordinate 2,032 of JAFDZZ010000140.1, read as the reverse complement.
GATCATTACCAGGCCGGCCCCGAAGGAGAGCCCCAGGCCTTTGGCGGTATGAATACGTTAAAAAATGTGTATGATTACGAACCCATACCTGCGGAACTTTCTGCCGATCAGGCCAAATATGTATTAGGTGCACAAGCCAATTTGTGGTGCGAAAGCATCCAAACTCCGGATCATGTAACTTATATGATACTACCCCGTATGCCGGCTTTGGCAGAAGTATTGTGGAGTGCCAAAGAAAACCGGAACTGGCAAAGTTTTAATGCACGGCTTCAACATCACTTTAAATCTTATGGCCAAAAGGGGCTGCGTTATTGCCATGGAAATTATACGGTACAGATAAAACCCATTTCACAAGAAGGCAAATTGCTGGTGAATTTATCTACCGAAATTGTAAATGCAGATATTTATTATACCCTGGATGGAACAGAACCTACACTGAGCAGTAACATATACAACGCACCTATTGAAATCACTCATTCCGTATTATTAAAAGCCTCTACCATAATAAATGGTCGCATAATGGGTGTACAGGCAGCAAAACAAAATTTTGTAATGCACAAAGCCATTGCAAAGACGGTAATCTACCAGTACCCGGTAAGCCGGTTTTACTTGGCCGATGGCCCTAACTCATTAACCGATGGCGTAAGAGGGACCAATGTGGTAGGAAAGTTTTGGCACGGGTTCAGCGGTAAAGATTTGGTTGCAACCATAGATTTGGGAGAAACCCAAAATATACAAAGCATTGCCCTGGGCTGCCTTCAAAGTTATAGCGATTGGATTTTTCTTCCACAATCGGTAAGTATTGAATCTTCTTTGAATGGAACGGATTATGAGCAAGTGCAAACCGTTCAAAACCCAATCAGCATCAATGAAAAAAATGCCCGGTTTGACTTTAAAGCTACTTTCCCGGCAAAGCCAATGAGATATATAAGAGTTTCGGCAAAAAATAACCTTTGTCCAAAAGGTCATCCCGGAGAAGGCAAGCAGGGCTGGATATTTGCAGATGAGATAGTGGTGGAATAAAAAATTTATAGGTTATGAAAAAATTAATAACTCTTCTACTATTATTCTTTTTTTGCCTGCAATTGTTTAGCCAGGCTGTTATTCCGGTTTTTGTATCCGGTACCGAAGGACATAAAAGTTATCGCATACCGGCCATTATTTCTTTACCCAATGGGGATTTGCTGGCTTTTGCTGAAGGACGTGTGCATGGCGCCGGCGATTTTGGCGATATTGAAATTGTAATGAAACGCAGCAGGGATAAAGGAAAAACCTGGGGTGCTTTGCAAACCATAGTTGATTATGATTCAATGCAGGCCGGTAACCCTGCTCCTGTTGTTGACCTCACCGATCCTTTATATCCGCATGGGAGAATCTTTCTTTTTTACAACACAGGCAACAATCATGAAGGAGAAATAAGAAAAGGCCATGGATTGAGAGAAGTGTGGTATAAAACATCATCTGATGGCGGACTAAGCTGGAGCGATGCAGTGAATATTACTACACAAACCCATCGCCCTAAACAACCAATATTAAACCCGGCTTATAATTTTGCAGAAGATTGGAGAAGTTACGCAAATACACCTGGCCATGCCATGCAATTCACAGAAGGAAAATACAAAGGAAGAATTTATGTGGCGGCCAATCACTCTTCCGGCCAGCCCCAAAAAGATGCGATGGATTATATTGCCCATGGATTTTATACCGATGATCATGGCAAAACATTTCATATCAGCGATGATGTGAAATTGCCGGGAGGAAATGAAAATATGGCTGCCGAATTAAGCGGCGGCAGGCTTATGCTCAATCTAAGAAATCAAAGAGGTGATGTAAGGGCAAGATTTATTGCCGTCAGCAGCGATGGAGGCCAAAGCTGGGATACCAGTTATTTTGATAAAAACCTTCCCGACCCGGTTTGCCAGGGAAGTATTTTAACCATAGGAAAAAAGAAAGCCCACCTGCCGGACGGGCAGGGAAAAAACATACTGGCATTTTGCAATGCTGCCGATGAAAAAAAGAGAGATAACCTTAC
>JAFDZZ010000013.1 GCA_018266715.1 Bacteroidota bacterium | reverse complement strand
GTCAACTTTTTTCAGGACGAGACATAGAGAATAAAAAACCCCGGGAATCCCGGGGTTTCCATTATGGTTAAAAAGAATTAATACTCATCTTCATTAAAGAAAAAGTCTTCCTGGCTGGGATAATCGGGCCAAATATCTTCAAGGCCTTCATAGAGGTCGCCTTCATCTTCCAGTTCCTGCAGGTTTTCAATAACTTCAATGGGCGCCCCGCTACGAATACTGTAATCAATCAATTCGTCTTTTGTTGCCGGCCAGGGTGCATCTTCTAAATGTGAGGCTAGTTCAAGTGTCCAAAACATTGTTCTTAACGTTTATTTTTTTGCAAATGTAGAGTTTACAACGAAATAACCAAATGTGTTTTTTCACATGCATTTTTCATTGACTTTCAACAAGTGACAAATAATTTACGGGTACCTGTAAAATTCTAAAGTATTAACGTAAACCAATATTATTTTGCACTTAAAGTACAATGGGGTAAATGAAATAGTCGCTTATTGCCTCATGGTTTAATAAAAAAATCGTCAGTTTTTACCGTATTTTCAAATAAGTTAAGGATCTCCGCAGGTGCTGCGGCAAGCTTTCGCAACCGGGTATCCATCCAGGCGCCTTCTACTTTGATAATGGCGCTTAAAATACCATCATTTTTAAAAATTTCATGCTGCATACCCCACCTGGAGGCGGTTTTGTTGTGCCAACTTATTTTTAAGGTAAGGCTTACCTTATCTTCAAATTTTAGTTCTTTGCGAAAACTACATTCTTCTTTCAATAAAATGGGGCCAATGCTTTCCCGGGCCATTACGGCAGGGGTTATCCCATTACGGGTTAGATAGTCCATACGGCAAAGGGCGCCAAAATCGTAATACTTTGAATGTAAAACATGAAAGTTCGGATCAAGGTCTGACCAGCGAAGTTGAATGGGCAGATGAAAAGCTATCATGTTAGATTAAATTAAGCATCAGGTTAAATATACAATAATTCGTAATATTCTTTAACCATACGGTTGCTATCAAATTGCCATCTTACATCACTCATCCCATTTTTTATAATTTGCTTCCAAACCGCTTTGTTTTCATAGTACAATGGCAAAATCTGGTTTTCCAAAATATCATACAGTTTCTCAAGGTCGTATTCATCCTGTTCAAATACCGACATTTTATCGTAGTCAGCCGGTGTAATTAAAAAGCCATTATTGCCATGATTGATGAACTCGCATATCCAGCCATCGTTGGTGCTAAAATTTACCGAACCATTCATAGCAGCCGTCATACCGCTGGTTCCACTTGCTTCCCGGGGTACCCTTGGGTTATTAAGCCATAGATCCGAAGCCTGTTTTAATCGTTTGCTTAAGGCCAGCTCATACCCAATGCACACAGCCATATTGTTATGCTCCTTGCCCAGGTTTACGAGGTTGTTAAATTCCGAAATGGCCGGGTAGTCCATAGGGTAGGGTTTACCTGCCCAAATAATTTGAACCGGGTATTTTTTATTTTCCAGCAAGGCTTTAAACCGGGCTTCATCTTCTGTAATTAATTCGGCACGTTTATACCCGGCAAAACGCCTGGCCCACACAATGGTAAATACATCGGGGTTAAATAATTTTCCGCTATTGTCAGCTACAAGGTCAAAAGCCCTTTTTTTCAAATAACGTTTACGGTCATCAAAGGCCACTTCGTTGTTCTCATCCATGTAGTGGTACAATTGCTTATCGGCCCAGTAATGCCAGTTTTGCGCATTCGTAATGGATTTAATTTCGCAAATGCCCTCATATTTACCCCACATTTTACGGCTTACTACGCCATGTAACTGGCTTACCCCATTGGCCAATTTTGAAAAACGAAGCGCTGCTAAGGAGTGATTGAATAAATCATCCTCTATGCCGGTGAGTGACCGCACTTCATCTATTGAGGCGCCATAAAAATAGCCCATCTTATCGCAAAGATGGATATCGTGTTTTTCGTTGCCGGCTTCTTCCGGTGTATGGGTAGTAAATACCAGGTGCTTTTTTACTTCATCTTTACTGCCGAATTTTTTCAGTAAGTAAAACGCTGAACTAAAAGCATGGGCTTCATTAAGGTGATAGATATCCGGATTAAAGTTGAGTAAATCCACCAGCCTTGCCCCTCCAATGCCCAGCAAAATAAATTGTGCAATTTTAGTGGCCACATTGGCATCGTAAAGCCGGTGGCAAATGGTTTGAGATACAAAATCATTTTCGGGCAAATCGGTGCTTAATAAAAATAACGGTGCGGTTTTAAAAGTCTCGGGGTTTAGGTACCAGGCCTTTACCCAAACGGAATGACCATGGATGGGAATTTGAAATTTAATGCCGGTATCTTCAAGGTAATTATAAATTTTTTCATTCCACTGTACCTGTAAGGTTTGATCGGGATTCCGGGCCTGGTCATAATAGCCATATTTCCAAAGAATGCCAATGCCAATGAGATTTTGCCTGAGTTCGTAAGCGCTGCGTAAATGGGAGCCGCTTAAAAAGCCCAGTCCACCACTATATATTTTTAAAGGTTGGCTAATGGCATACTCCATAGAGAAATAGGCGGCTTTCTTTTGGTATTGGTGATCAATAGGATAGGGAACCTGGAACTCTTGAAAATTCATAATTCAAAAAAATTTGGCACAAAATAACTGCTATTTAAGCAAAAAAATAAGCATTTGCCCTAAAATGTGTAAAAAAAACACATTAACTATTTTTTTGAGTATATTAATTTATTTTTTAGCTTTACCTAAATTTTTTTTCCAATACGATGAAATTAAGCGAAAGTGAAGAGAATTACATCAAGTGCATTTATCACTTGCATGTGCCGGGACAGGGCGTTTCGGCTACTCTTTTGGCGGCAAGTGTGCAAACCAAGGCAGCATCGGTTACTGAAATGCTCAAGCGGTTGAGCCGTAAGAAATTAATTAATTATAAGCCGTATCACAACTTTACATTAACCGAGTTGGGGAATAAAATTGCCCTTGAAGTGATTCGTAAACACAGGCTCTGGGAGTATTTTTTAGTGGAAAAACTGGGTTTTGACTGGCATGAAGTTCATACCATTGCAGAGGAACTGGAGCATATCAGCAGCAAAGAACTCATTCACCGGTTGGAGGCATTCCTCGGCTCGCCTTCTTTTGATCCGCATGGCGACCCTATACCGGACCGTTTTGGAAAAATGAAAACGGTACGCCAAACCTGCCTTTCGGAAATACCCGAAAAAAAATTGGTTACTGTAAATGCCATTACCGATCAAAGCGCTACCATGCATGAATTACTTAAGCATTATGGCATACATATTGGCACCAAAATAAAAGTAAACCGGCATTTTTCATTTGACGGCTCGGTTGAAATAAAAATTAATAAACAGCCCTTAATAACTTTAAGCCGCAAGGCAGCTCAATATATTTTTTGTACCATATGAATACACTCAATGACCAATCGGCCTCTTTAAGTGAAGTACATGAAACCGTTGATACCACAGCTTCGAAGCATATGGGTTGGAGGCGAATTTTTTCTTTTTTGGGCCCGGCTTACCTGGTGAGTGTGGGGTATATGGATCCCGGAAACTGGGCTACCGATCTTGCCGGTGGGAGCCAATTTGGTTATAAACTTATTTGGGTATTGCTCATGAGCAATCTTATGGCCTTGCTATTACAAGGTTTGTCGGCAAGGCTGGGTATTGTAAGAGGGCGGGATTTGGCACAGGCAAACCGGGAAGCTTTTCCCCGGCCGGTAAATTTTGCATTATATATTCTTGCCGAAATTGCCATTGCTGCAACCGATCTTGCCGAAGTGCTGGGTATGGCTATTGGTATTCAATTACTCACCGGGCTTCCCTTAATTTGGGGCGTAAGCTTAACTATTTTAGACACTTTTCTATTACTGTATTTACAGCGCCTGGGGATGCGAAAAATGGAGGCCTTTATTATTGCCCTCGTTGGCATTATTGCAATTTCCTTTTTTATTGAATTGGCGCTGGCCAAACCCGCTTTGGCAGAAATTGCTACCGGCTTTGTACCCTCTCTTCCCAACAATGAGGCGCTGTACATAGCTATAGGAATTATTGGCGCTACAGTAATGCCACATAATTTATACTTGCACTCTGCATTGGTACAAACCCGTAAAATTGAAAAATCGGATAAGGGCTTTAAAGATGCATTACGGTTTAACCGTATTGATACCACTATTGCACTCAACATAGCTTTTTTGGTTAATGCTTCCATTCTCATTCTTGCAGCTACGGTATTTTTTAAAACGGGCAACTCTCATGTGGCCGAAATTAAAGAAGCACACCGTTTGCTTCCCTCATTTTTAGGAAATGTTGCTCCGGTGCTTTTTGCCGTGGCATTAATTGCTGCAGGCCAAAGCAGTACGGTTACCGGTACGCTTGCCGGTCAAATTATTATGGAGGGCTATTTGCGTTTACGCATTAACCCCTGGCTGCGGCGTTTAATTACAAGGCTGTTAGCCATTATTCCTGCTTTTATTGCCATAGCCATTTATGGTGAGCATGAAGCCGATACCTTATTGGTTTTTAGCCAGGTGGTATTGAGTTTGCAATTGGGCTTTGCCATAATTCCGCTCATTCATTTTGTAAGTGATAAATCCACGATGGGCAAATTTGCCATTAAGGGCTTTACGCAAATTGCAGCGTGGGTTATTGCCCTGGTATTGGTTTATCTCAATATTAAAATGTTAATCAATGAAGTGATGCCGGTTTTTCGTGGAGATAATTTGTGGGCCATGCTATTGGTAAGCCTGCTGGCAGCCGCATGTTTGGGATTATTGTTTTACATTAGCTTCGTTCCGTTTTACCTAAGGAAAAAGAAAGCCGGTTCTATTCAAATGCATGGCGTAGCCAGTTTTCCCGAAACCTTTACATTACCCGTGTATAAAAAAGTGGCCGTTGCTTTGGATTTTAGTGCAAATGATGACAAGATCATTAGGCATGCCCTAGGCCAGGGTAATCCGCAAACCCAATACCTGCTTTTGCATATTGTGGAAAGCGCTTCAGCAAGCCTGCATGGCAATGAGTCGGCCGATTATGAAACACAAAAAGACAGGGAGCAACTGGAGTTGTATGTACGGCATTTAGTGGAAAAGGGATATAACGCCGTTGCTGAAATTGGCTATAATAAAAGAGTGAAAGAAATTGCTCGTATTGTAAAAGAAAGCCAGGCAGATTTACTGGTTATTGGCGCACACGGCCACACTACGTTCCATGATATTTTATACGGTCAAACGGTGAATGCGGTACGTCATGAATTAAACATACCGGTTTTAGTAGTTACCCTGAAATAACCCGTAATTTTTTTTCCAGCGTAAGGTTCCATTGCTCCTGCATATCTTCATTACGGCCGTTTTGAGTTTGCTCGTCATACTGCTTTTGCAGTTGATTCATATAATCCAGGCACTCCCTGTAAATAGCCGGAATCAAGGTTTTATAGTTGGATACTGAAATGCTGGCATTTTTTATTTTGGAAATGAAAAAGGATGCTGCAATAAAACTGATGTTAAAATGATGTTGCTCATGGTTAAGAATATACGCTGATTTCTTGTCGGCCTTTACCCATGATTGCGGTTTATTAAAGTAACAATATACGGCAATTTGCACCGTTAATTTTTCGCCGGTAGACGTTACCGAGGCTTTGTAGCCAAAGCCGCTCATGGTAATGGCAGCGGTTCTCCCGGTTTCTGCAGGAGGGCTTCCTTCAAAATCAGCCCAGCTTAATTTTTTGTTGGCGTTATAGTAAATCACTTCCTGTGGGGGCAATTCTGTTTGTTGGGTCCAGTAAACGCTAATATTGGATTGCGCTTTTACGGAAGCACTTAACAGTAAAGAAAATATGACTAAAAAAAATTTCATCTTCGGCTCAGCAAATAAAAAAGCTAAAGTGCTAATAAAAAATTAATGCCGGCAGGATTATCAATATCTTAACAGCTAGGAAATGTTCAGCCTGCGGTGAACGTTTTGCGCTATGCGTTCCATATTCATTTTTTTCATACAGTTAAAGTGTTCAAGCGGGCATTCATTTTCGCCATATTTACTGCAGGGCTGGCAGCAAAGATTAAGCAAAATATTTTCATAAATAGGTAAATTATCCTTAGGGCTGTAGGCAGATCCATAATAAGGCTCTACATCCAGTTGAGGGGTAGTGGCGCCCCAGATAGCCAGTACTTGTTTTTGAAAAGCGCAGGCAATATATTGCATGCCGGTATCATGAGAAATTACCAGTTTACTTTTGCGGATTAAATCAGCCGATTCCAATAAATTAAATTTTCCGCAGGAGTTATAAATTTTCACGGGATCCACCGATGCAATCTTTTTCCCGGCTCCCCGGTCTTCTTTACCGCCAATGAGTATAATGGGATGGTTGATTTTACTGCATAATTCCATTAATTGTTGAACCGGCAATTTTTTTGTTGCATAGGATGCGCCAATAACCAGGCAAATAAAACCCGCCTGGTGCGATGTGGGGATATGATCTTCCGTTACCTTTTCATTTTCCGGGATAAAAAAATCCAGGCCCAGGCCGTCGTCTGTTACACCAAGGGGAACAAGGGTTTCCAGGCTGCGCAGGGTAATATGCTTTTTGGGCATTATGTTCAGGTTAAACTCAGTGAGTAAAAACTTTTGAATGCTGAGTTTTTCAATAGTAAACGATTTTTTGCGTAAGGCCCACTTAATTTTTGCACTCCGGAAATTGTTGTGGAGGTCTATGACGTAATCATAATTTTCAGCTTTTAATTTGCCAATCAATTCCTTCATGTTCTGCTGATAATATAAGAACTTGTCAATATAGGGATTAAATTCCGTTACTTTTTTAAAACTGTATTTGGTTACAAAATGAAGTTCACATTCAGCCATCTGCTTTTTAATACATCTAAAAACCGGGCTGGCCAATACAATATCGCCAATTGAAGAAAAGCGTATCACCAGGATCTTTGTCATAAGGTTATAAAAGGGCTTAAACGTTTAGTTTAATTCGGGTTTTGCCGTATTATTCTTTTGCCGAAGGCTTCTTCCTGCCAAAAAAAAGTTTCCATATTACCGGTAATGTGGTGATGGCAACAATACCTAATACAATCACTTCAAGGTGCTCTTTTAAATCAAAATTATACCTGGATTTAATAAAGGAATTAAGGTAATGCCCGGCAAAAAGCATAGTTACGGCCCAGGCAATACATCCCACAATATTGTAAAACATAAATTTCTTTTTGTCCATTTTTACAATACCGGCCACTATTGGGGCAAAAGTGCGGATGATGGGTAAAAACCGGGCCACTACAATGGTACCGGCGCCATTTTTTTCATAAAAATCATGGGCTTGTTCCAGGTATCTTTTTTTAAAGAAAAAACTGTCTTTTCTATTATAGAGCGTAGGGCCGCTCTTAAGGCCAAACCAATACCCTACGGAATTACCGAGTACGCCGCTAATGATCACTAAAAGGGTGAGAATGAGCAATTGAAGAAAATCAGAACCGGTATTAATATTAAGGCCCTGCATAATTAAATCATTACTGTAAATACCGGCAACAAAGAGCAGCGAATCACCCGGAAGAAAAAACCCGGCAAAAAGCCCGGTTTCAGCAAAAACAATAAATAAAAATAGCCATAGCCCCCCGTTTTCAATATAAAAAGCAGGGTTTAAAAGTTCGTGCCAGTTAAATTCCAATAAAGTAATCATAGATGCTTGTTCTATCAAAAACGTTTTTGATTTTGCAATATACGCCAAATGCTCATTGCAATACGTTCATCCATAAAATATATGAATCCTAAGGTTCGTACCGATTATTTTCTTACTTTTCCGTAATTATTATTTGAATACAACTAATTTTTACTTATGAGTTTGTTTGTTAAAAAGCCTTTAGATATTCTATTAAATGAAGCTGACGAATCCGGCGAACATACCTTAAAAAGATCGCTGGGCTCATGGGGATTAATTGCCCTTGGCATTGGCGCTATTATTGGCGCCGGGTTATTCTCCATTACCGGTATGGCTGCTGCAAACCATGCAGGCCCGGCCATTACCATTTCTTTTATTGTTGCGGGTTTGGGATGCGCCTTTGCCGGATTGTGTTATGCCGAGTTTGCATCTATGATACCCGTTGCAGGTAGCGCTTATACATATTCCTATGCAACTATGGGTGAATTTATTGCCTGGATAATAGGGTGGGACCTGGTGTTGGAATATGCCGTTGGAGCCGCTACCGTAGGGATAAGCTGGAGCGGTTACCTCGTAAAATTTTTAAAAGGGTTTAATATTCATTTACCCGATGCCCTTACTGCCGGGCCCTGGGATGGGGGTATCATAAACATACCCGCTGTATTTATAATTGTGTTAATGAGTTTATTGCTTATTAAAGGCACCAAAGAAAGCGCCAGGGTGAATGCCGTTATTGTTGCTCTTAAAGTGGGTGTAGTGCTCACTTTTATATTTTTGGGCTGGCATTATATTAATACCAGTAATTATGACCCTTATTTTATTCCGGCAACCGAGCCCGGACACGAAAGTTTTTTTAATCACGGGTTTGGCGGTGTAATCAGGGCTGCAGCTATTGTTTTCTTTGCCTATATTGGTTTTGATGCCGTAAGTACAGCAGCACAGGAAACCAAAAACCCCAAGCGTAATATGCCCATTGGTATTTTAGGTTCATTGGCAATTTGTACCGTACTGTATTTGCTTTTTGCTCATGTAATGACAGGGGTAGCCAACTATAAAACCTTTTTGGGTACGGATAGTAAAGATGCCATAGCGCCGGTTTATGTAGCTATAGAACATATGGGTAAAGCTGATGCCAGTGGCATCATTCATCCCGATTATCCCTGGCTGAACAGGGCAATTGTTGTGGCCATATTGGGTGGTTATGCTTCGGTAATACTGGTTATGCTCATGGGCCAGTCAAGGGTATTTTATAGTATGAGTAAAGATGGATTGTTGCCCAAAGTGTTTTCATCAGTGCATCCAAAATTTCGCACCCCGTCAAAAAACAATATGATGTTTATGGTTTTTGTAAGCCTTTTTGCCGCATTTGTACCGGCCAGGGTGGTGGGGGAAATGACGAGTATAGGAACCTTGTTTGCCTTCATACTGGTGTGTATTGGAATATTGGTAATGCGTAAAAAAATGCCGGATGTACCCCGTGGTTTTAAAACCCCGTTGGTGCCCATTGTACCGGCTTTAGGCATAATAACCTGTTTGTTTATGATGGTATTTTTGCCCATGGATACCTGGATCAGGCTTTTGGTTTGGATGTTAATTGGCCTGGATATCTACCTGGTTTATGGAGCAAAACATAGCCACCTTGGCGATGGAACGGGAAACCGTAACGGAATGAATATTGCCCGTTATACCGGCATGGCTTTAGCTGTTTTATTGGTTATTGTGGGCTTCCTTCATCAAAATGGCGTGGGGTATGATGCCGACAGGACCCTGCTCTATATTTCTATAATTTTTGCCCTGGTGCATATGGTAATGTATGGTATGAAACTTGCTAAAAAATAAGTGAGGAAAGTGTGAGTATTTCACAAACCAATCTTAACATTTATTTAGCCTGTGAAGAAAAAACGGCATCCCGGTTTTTGGGTTCTTTGTATTACGTGCCGGACAACTAATGCGGCAATAATTTTTAAGTTTAAATGAAGCAGTTTTTAATTATTACGTTTTTATATTTAATCCCAGGTAAAGGTATTGCCCAGGTGAATTTTTCGGATAGCCTGGGTACAATTACCGTGCAACAGGATAACCGCATTGTAATGCTCGGCGAAAAAATGGCGGAGTACAACAAAAATTTAGCTACCAAACCAAGGCTTTCAAAAGGGTTTCGTTTAATGCTTTTAAGCACCAATAACAGGGATTTGGCTATGAGCGTACGTACAAAACTATTGCAGCAGTTTCCCAAAGAAAGTATTTATATGAGTTTTCAAAGCCCCTATATAAAATTAAAATTTGGCAATTTTGAAGAAAGGGAAGATGCGGATAAAATGAGAAAATTATTATTGGCTAAAAAAATTGTACCCGGAAATATTTACATTGTTGCAGACAATATTGAGATTAACCCCAAAGCCATTATCCCCGATAATTAATTTTAACCCAGTACTTTCCTGATGATGAGGTAGCCGATAACCGCTACAAGGAGTAAGATGCCAATGCTGGTATAAAGGATAGTATCGTTATTCCAAAAATTCCGGTTGCGGCTCTGTTTGGGCTTTTGTAATTTATCTTTTAGGGATTTGTTTATTTGATAGGCCAGGAGTTCGGCTTTTTCTTTGCTGCTTATTTGGTTTAACCCTTCCACAGCATCGGCCAAAAACGGGTCGGCCCGGAGTTGTTGCTCCATATCCTGCTGCTCCTGCTCAGGCAATTTTCCATTGATATAGTGCAGTAATTTCTCCTGGTCTATATCATCATTAAGGCTTTTTAATATGTTTTTTAATTCATCATTCATGATCCTGCATTTTCAATAGTTGCAGTTTTAGGTTTCGTTTCCCGTTTTGTATAAAACTTTTTACCTGCATTAAAGTAAATCCCGAGCTTTCGGCTATTTGCTGATAGGTTTGTTTTTTTAGGTAAAATAAAGTTACGCAAAGCTTTTGTTCTTCATTGAGTTGTTCTAAAGCCCGGTTGAGCTGGTTCAGTTGTAAATCTTGTTGTAGCAATTGTTCTTTTGATGTAAGGCTTTCTTCAGCCGCAACTATTTTTTCATTAATTGGAGAGGTCTGCTTTCCTTTATTCCTTAGTTGCATCAGGCAATGATTGCGTGCAATGGTATATATCCAGCTTTTAAAATATTCTACCTTATACCTCGGCAACTCATGAATCACCTTTAAAAAAACCTGTTGCACAGCATCCTTTGCTTCTTCTTCATTTTTGAGGTATTTCATGCATACCCCAAGCAATAAATAAGTATAACGCTGAAGTAAAATGCCCAAATGTTCATTATCACGGGTCTGGGAAAAGCGTTCAAGAAGTTCAGAATCAGGTTGGTATGATAAATTTTCACCGCTCAATGAAAACGTAGTTTTAAGATATTGATGTAAACATAGTATAAATTCCATAACCTTATGTGGATCAATTTGTATCTGCCACTATGTCACTTGTCTGAATTTTCCTGCTTATCTTTGCCCTTCGATTTTAATTGATGGAAGAATTAATGACACATAAAACAATTGATGAAAGCCGGCAGGGAGAAGCATTAACCTTGCCCGATAGGGCAAACGGACCCGGCTCAAAGAAATTTTATATTGAGAGTTACGGTTGTGCCATGAATTTTGCCGATAGCGAGGTGGTAGCTTCCATATTGCAAAATGAAGGATTTGGCTCAACCACAGAGCCTGAAGTTGCGGATCTCATTTTTATTAATACCTGCTCTATAAGAGAAAAAGCCGAGCAAACGGTTCGTAAAAGGCTCACCACACTCAAATCGTATAAAAGAAAAAATCCCGGTATGCTGGTTGGGGTTTTAGGCTGCATGGCCGAAAGGCTAAAAACTGCGCTGCTGGAGGAAGAGAAGTTGGTGGACATTGTTGTTGGCCCGGATGCTTACCGAACCTTACCCCAGTTGATTTCTGAAGCAGAAACCGGCCAAAAAGCCGTAAATGTATTATTAAGCCGGGAAGAAACCTATGCCGATATTTCTCCCATCCGGCTAAACAGTAATGCGGTAACGGCATTTGTAAGCATCATGAGGGGATGTAATAATATGTGTTCGTTTTGCGTGGTGCCTTTTACCCGTGGCCGGGAACGCAGCCGGGATGCGTATAGCGTAGTAAAAGAATGTGAAGCTTTATTTAATGAAGGCTATAAAGAAGTGACTTTACTGGGGCAAAATGTAGATAGTTACCATTTTATTGATGAAGCCGGTAACAAAGCCATCAGCTTTGCCAATTTACTGGCCATGGTGGCCGATATTTCCCCGGAGTTGAGGGTGCGCTTCTCTACATCTCATCCCAAAGATATTACGGATGATGTACTGTTTACCATTGCTAAATATGAAAACATATGCAATTACATTCACTTGCCTGTTCAAAGCGGAAGCACCCGAATACTCTCCTTAATGAACCGCACTTACAGCCGGGAGTGGTATGTTGCCAAAGTAAACAGGATTAGAGAAATTTTGCCCGATTGTGGTTTATCTACCGATATGATCGTAGGCTTTTGTACCGAAACCGAAGATGACCATCAGCAATCGCTTAGTCTTATGGAATATTGCCAGTACGACCTGGCTTATATGTATTTTTATAGTGAAAGGCCCGGAACCCTGGCTGCTCGCCGGTTTGAAGATGATATTCCCGAAGAAGTGAAAAAGAAAAGATTGCAGCAAATGGTGGACCTGCATCGTATCCATTCTTTAAAAAGTATGCAAAAAGATGTGGGCAAAACGTTTAAGGTGCTTATTGAAGGAGTATCTAAAAAAAATGATGGCGAATTGTTTGGACGAAATGATCAAAACAAAGTAATTGTTTTTCCCAAAGAAAACTTTCAAAAAGGGCAGTATGTAAATGTAAAGGTGGAGCGCTGTACAGCAGGAACTCTTATAGGAAAAGTTGTTTGGTAATTAAATTATGCAAAAGTTTTTTTTATTGTGGCTAATACTGTTTTCTGTTACCGGGTTACATGCACAGAAAGACAGTACCAGGTATTGGAAAAATGTTTTAAATAACACTCCGGCAGATAATTATTTTTGTTGTTTTCATATAAGCAAGAATAAAGTAGCTAAACGATATTTTTATTTTAAGAAGGATAATATTGGCTACCTGGCTTTTAGTGAAAATAAAAAATTAGTGAAAGTAATACCGGCAAAGGAAGATTATTATAAACAATTGGACGAAGATTTTGAATACATTCAATTTCTTACAAATAACCTCATTTGGGTATCAAAAAAATTGTGGCCAAACTATTATAATAAGCCCAATAAAGATAAAAGTGAGTACAAAAATGTTGCGATGAAATATAATGGCATTCACTGTAACCATTACCGATTGCCGGAAGATACTACCGGACTGCGTTACGAGTTTAAAGTAGCCTACGGAATTTTTGATGGGATTGTGCAAAAGATGGAAGCCGCATTTGAAGCGCCTGGCATTATTGATTAATTTTTGTTTAATGTTATTAAATCTACGATATCATAAAATTTTAAAAGGCACTAACAAAGCCGCCATAGCTGTGCTTATAAGCATTTGCCTTTTGCCAAACCTAAAGGCGCAAAAGAGCCTGCAACAATGGGATGATTATTTAAGAACCACGCATTTGGATGCTTATGTTAATTATTATGAATTCAAAACCGATCAGCATATTTTACATTCCATCCTTTATTTTGAATATAAAAACGATTCCTACTTAGTGGAGACTTATAATGGTAAGGTTACAAAAGTGATTCAAAATCCCGATTTGGATTTGTTCAATTTTATAATGGAAAATAAATCGGAATTTCCTAATAGCAATGGAAAACCGTTAACTGTTAAGCAAGCAAAGGTTTACAACCATAGATTATTTGAAGATACCTCTCAAATAAAAAAAGTTACTTCAATTAAGTATAAAAAATTTACTAAACAAATTGTCTGTATCTCTCAAGCTCAAACCGTACATAATTCAAATGATAATTCGTGCAATCTGTGGGGCGAAATTTTAGATAAAATGATGGGGGCATTAAGAGGTGATCAATAAGGTTACAAATCAATATAGGAGTATTTTATTAGTGAAATAAAAATAACATGGAACTTCAATCTTTAAAAAACAGGTTTGGAATAATTGGTAATTCACCTGGCCTTAACCATGCTTTAAATGTAGCGGCACAGGTTGCCAATACCGATTTAAGTGTATTGATTAATGGAGAAAGCGGTGTGGGAAAAGAGGTTTTTTCACAAATCATTCATGCCCTGTCGGCCCGTAAACACAATTCATTTATTGCCGTAAACTGCGGCGCCATTCCCGAAGGCACCATAGATTCTGAATTATTCGGCCACGAAAAAGGA
>JAFDZZ010000139.1:12538-12670 GCA_018266715.1 Bacteroidota bacterium | reverse complement strand
AGCAAAAATAATGGCTGAATAAAAATAGGGTTATAGCAAATATTTAAATGGTATTAATATCTGACGAATGGCTTAAAAAAAAGAGGTTTCAATTAAGTTGAAACCTCCTGTGGGAGTTGACGGGGTCGAACC
>JAFDZZ010000139.1:0-12531 GCA_018266715.1 Bacteroidota bacterium | reverse complement strand
GACCCTCTGCTTGTAAGGCAGATGCTCTAAACCAACTGAGCTAAACTCCCAATATTTTCCTCCAAAAATATTACTTTTTTTCGGGTGGCAAAGATAAGGGGAAAATACATTAGGAAAAATTATTTACAGAAAATAATACCGATAAAATGAGCAAATTTTAGAAGAATACGGCCTATTTTAAGTTGGCTTTGCTATTTTTGATAAACACTTATATAAAATATACAATAATAACGCCTTGTTTTAGTTATTGAAAACAAACTTTCTCATCAAAAAATGAAAATCAGGAATCCCAAAAGCAGGTTTCACCTTAACATAAAAAGAAATTATAAAGTACTGGATGTTGGAGGCGGGCATAACCCTCATCCCCGGGCAAATGTAGTGGTTGATAAATATACCGATACCAATTATCACAGAAGCGGTGATATAAAGGTGCTGAACAATCAAAAATTCATAAATGCCGATGGAGAAAAACTCCCTTTTGAAAATCATGAATTTGACTATGTTATTTGCTGCCATGTGTTGGAGCATGTGGAGAACCCGGTGCAGTTTTTAAGTGAGTTATTTAGAGTGGGAAAAAAAGGTTACCTGGAAACCCCTTCCCTCCTGGGTGAAGTATTGGCCCCCCGTGAATCTCATAAATGGATCTTACACGAGCATCAAAATATTTTATACCTGGTTGATAAGAAAAAACTTGGTTTTGTATCCAACGGTTATTACCTGGGCGACCTGGTTCAGGAATATTTACCCAAAAACAGCATGGGCTTTAAGATTACGGAAAGAACACACCCCAATCTTATGACCATACGTATTGAATGGGAAAATGATTTTAACTATCAAATTGAACCCGAGGACCCTTCTATCAAACAATATTTTACTACCGGCTGGAAGCCGGAATGGGCCGATGATTTTTTTCCAAAACGCAGCATGAAACAGGAACTGAAGGAATCTGCCATTGCCTTTAAGGAAATTTGCCAAAGCGTTTTTAAATCGAAAATTCTTAACCGCTAAAATGCGCTTTTCAAATATTTTATTAAGAAATCTCTGGAGAAATGAATAATTTTGCTGGCAAACAATTAAGCCATCAATAGTACATTTTCATATCAGCCACTGGAGTCTCCGGCAGAAGATGCAGTGGTATTAACCTGCAATGCACCGTTGTATTCCCTCATCGTTTGGAATGATGATATCAATACGTTTGACTGGGTTATTGAAACCCTGGTAGAAGTATGCCAGCATAGCCCTGTTCAGGCAGAACAGTGCTCTCTGATTATTCATTATAACGGAAAATGTGAAGTAAAAAAGGGTGATTGGGATTTTTTGGAAGCCATGAAAGATGCTATTCTCGAAAGAGAAATTGGCGCTACTATTGAAAAAACATACGCTTAATTTTTCCGTTGTAATTTTAGGGTACTCAACCAGTTTTTGCAATGCCGGATATTTCCATTATTACCATTGGCGACGAATTATTAATAGGGCAGGTTATTGACACCAATAGCGCCTGGATGGCACAGGAACTCAATAAAGAAGGGTTTAATGTGATAAGGCGGGTGGCCATTGCCGATGAGAAACAATCCATTCTTACTGCTTTAAGTGAAGAGGAAAAACATGCCGCTATTATATTAATTACCGGTGGCCTTGGGCCTACCTCCGATGATATTACTAAACCTACATTGTGCCAATACTTTAATGGCAGGATGAAGCTGAATGAAGAAGCATTGGAAAACGTAAAATATTTATTTGAAAAGGTATTTAAAAAACCGGTCACGCCCATAAATTTAAAACAGGCAGAAGTGCCGGATTGCTGCCGGGTATTACAAAATAAACGGGGCACGGCGCCCGGTATGTTGTTTGAAAAAAATAACGCCGTTTTCATCAGCCTGCCCGGGGTTCCTTACGAGATGCAAGGATTAATGCTTGCTGAAGTGATCCCCTTTCTTAAAGAAAAATTTACAGCCGCTCAAATTATTCATAAAACCTTACTTACCGTTGGCATTGGTGAATCTGCACTTGCCGAAAAAATTAAAGATTTTGAAAGCGCCCTGCCGGAATCTATTAAATTGGCCTATTTGCCTTCCTACGGTATGGTTCGCTTAAGGCTAACAACAAAAGCTGAATTTCATGAAAAAATAAGGCAGGATATGGATTTTGCTTTTGAAGAACTAAAAAAATTAACGGCTGAATATTTGGTAACCTCAAATGACCTTCAAATGCAGGAAGTTGTTGCCGAAATTTTAACCCTCCAAAATAAAACTTTAGCAACCGCCGAAAGTTGTACCGGGGGATATATTGCACACCTGCTAACCTCTATTCCCGGATCTTCAAAATTTTTTAATGGCTCGGTGGTGAGCTACACTAACCAGGCAAAAGAAAAACTGCTGCAGGTACAGAGCAGTACGATTCAACAATTTGGCGCAGTCAGCGAAAATACCGTTAAGGAAATGCTCCCTGGGGCATTAAAACAACTGGATTCAAATTATGCTATTGCCGTATCAGGAATTATGGGCCCGGATGGCGGAACTGACGAAAAACCCGTGGGTACCGTTTGGGTAGCGGTAGGTAATTCACAAAAAATCATCACCCAAAAATTTCATTTTCGTTTCAACAGGCTCCAAAATATTCATTTAACGGCATTAAATGCCCTCAATCTTTTACGTAAATTTCTATTAGAAAACAACTAGTGCCAATTATGCCGAAATCTGTACATTTGTTCATAGAAAATAAATTTGCAGCTATATGAGTTCAGTAGATTTGGTAATGCCCAAACTTGGAGAAAGTATAATGGAAGCCACCATATTAAAATGGCATAAAAAGGCCGGAGATGCCGTTGCGCTGGATGAAACGGTTTTGGATATTGCCACCGATAAAGTGGATAGTGAAGTACCCAGCACCGCAGCAGGAACTATTGCCGAAATTTTATATAAAGAAAATGATGTGGTACCCATCGGCACGGTAATTGCCAGAATAGCTGTGGGCAATACCCAACCGGCTGCATTGTCCTCCACTCCTGCTCCGGAGCCGTCCATCGCCTATGAAGAGGCCAACGTTATAAGCGATATTCCTTATCAACCCCATACTACTTCTGCCACCACTTCAAATGGCCCAAGGTTTTATTCTCCCTTAGTTTTAAATATTGCACAAAGCGAAGGCATCAGCATGTCAGAACTCGAATTGATACCGGGTACAGGCCAGGAAGGAAGGGTGAGTAAAAAAGACATCTTAGCTTATGTAGCATCCAGGCATCAATCAAATCAACAACCTTCTTCTGTAAGGGTAGAGCAACCGGTTGTTCAAACCGCACCGGAAATGAATAGAGAATTAAAAGCTACGGCGCCCAATCTTCCTGCGGTTTTCCAGGGTAATGTGGAAATTATTGAAATGGACCGTATGCGTAAAATGATTGCCAGGCATATGGTGGAAAGTAAACACACCAGCGCCCACGTAACCAGCTTTGCAGAATGTGACGTTACTAACCTTGTATTGTGGAGAGATAAAATAAAAAAAGAATTTGAAAAAAGGGAGAACGAAAAAATTACTTTTACCCCTTTATTTATTGAAGCCGTAATTAAATGTCTAAAAAAATATCCCTGGCTCAACAGCTCGGTGGATGGCGATAAAATTATCATTAAGAAAGATATCAATATTGGAATGGCCACGGCGCTTCCCAATGGCAATTTAATTGTTCCCGTAATTCGCAACGCCGATCAATTAAACCTTGTAGGTATAACCAAACAGGTAAACGGCCTTGCTAATAATGCAAGAAACGGAAAATTAAAACCCGATGACACCGTTGGTGGAACGTTTACCTTAACGAATGTGGGAAGCTTTGGAAGTATCATGGGAACACCCATAATTAATCAACCCCAGGTAGCCATAATGGCCGTTGGTGCTATCAAAAAAAGACCTGTAGTTATTGAAACTCCACAGGGAGATAGTATTGCAATACGGCACATGATGTATATTTCGCTGAGTTACGATCACCGGATAATTGATGGTGCATTAGGAAGCACGTTCTTAAATGCCGTAAGTAAAGAATTGGAAAATTTTGATGCCAGCCGTTCTTTTTAATGCTGTAAAACGGTTTTACTGATCCAGGTAGTTTTGAAAACTTAATTGTTGCATGGCTTTGCCTGCCATTATTATATTACTATTTATGTGTGCAGAGTTTTCAATGACCTGTTTTCCGGTATTATCAAAAACAAAATAATTTTTTTTGCCGCTAATAAACCCGAAGCCGTTGTTAAAACTAAAATAGGCCCAGGGGTTAATGGTACTGTCCAGCAAGTTTTTACTCCAGGTAAATTTTTTATAGCCAAGCCCTAATGCACCCAGCAATGTTGCGGCCAGGTCTGTTTGGGAACCTACGTTATCAATTCTTGCCGGCTTAATTCCTCCGCCCAGCATGAGCATGGGTATTTTAAAATCATCAATCTTTTTTCCTGTTGAAGGCATTCTATGACCATGGTCGGCAACAATCACCACAAGGGTATTGTTCCACCAGCTTTGTTGTTTAAAAGCATGAATCAACCGGTAAACTATGGAATCAGAATAATGCAGGGAATTTAAAAATTTACTTTCATCATCTTCTCCTTTAATCACAACCGGCACCGGTGTTTCAAAAGGTTCATGGCTGCTAAGTGTGAGCCACACATTAAAAAAGGGTTCTTGCATTTTTGAAAGGCCTTTGAGCAATCGGTCAGCCACTACACCATCATGGGCGCCCCATTTTGAGTTTTGATCGTTCTTATCAAAATCGCTAACGGTGATATATTGATCAAAATTTCCACTGGTTAAATAAGCTTTCATATTGGCAAATTCCAGTTCCCCACCATAATAAAACGCAGTACTATAGCCGGCTGTTTTAAATTCTTTACTTAAAACCGGAAGTTTTGAAGCCTTGGATGGAACCTTTACGATGGAAGTGGTAGGTTGAGATGGATATCCGCTTAACACGGCTACAATCCCTTTATCTGTCCGGTCTCCACTTGCAAAAATATTGGAGAAAAAAATACCCTCGTTAATAAGCTTATTAAAACCCGGTGTTACAGGCACACCGTTTTTTTCCATATCCAAAGCTTTGGCCGTAAAACTTTCCCACAACAAAATAATTACATTCCGCTTCGGTTCATTCAACTTTAAAACTTCAGAAGCTTTTGAAAAATATAAACTATCTACAATTTTTTTTGCTTTATCCGGGGCCAAATACAGATATGGGTTTGCGCTTTCATCTGTTCCGTGGTTAAGAGTGTACATAAAATTCCAGGGGGCATTGATGGCTGCCAGGTTACTGAAATTGTTCTTACTGAAATAAACCCCACTTTGATTTAAGGGAGCCAACTGCAAGCCTCCTCTTATAGGTATAATTGCAACACCTAATATTAAAAGCAAGCTCAAAGCATTCTGCCATTTAAATTCATTAACTGGAATTTTGGTAAAATTTTTTGAAATGATCCAACGTAGGGCAATAATTGCGACCCACCAACTTATAAATAAAATGATAACTAAGCGCAGTACAGGCAGGTTTTCAATTGAAGCAAAAGCTTCTTTGGGATTATGTAAATATTTTAAAAATCCGGCATCAAGCCGGTAGCCCCAGGCCCGGTAACTATACAAATCGGTTATCACCATTAAAATGGTGAAAAACAAAACAATTGAAGAATAAAAAACGATTACGCTTTTCCTTGAAACCACCGGAAACAATATACCTAATAATAAAAAAAAACATACTGGAATACTGATATAAGCAGCCATGCTCATATCCATCCGCATCCCGTGAACTAAGCTCCCCCATGCATTAGCAAATCCAGCCGTAACAAACTCCGGGTAATTAAACAAAAGGAACACAACCCTGCACACTTCAAAAAAAAGTAAATAAAACAGCCAATACTTAATTAAAAAAATGGAGCGGGAAAACATAAATTAAACCTGCAAGTTACAGATTCCATTGAAAAACATTCATTCCGCAAAATTGCAATTAAAATAATATGAACAATTTTTACATTATAAAAAATATTAGAAAGTTACTTTGAGATCAATTCAATACTTATTTCAATAACATTTTTGCAAATTTTCCCAGTTCCGATTTTTCCAATGTTGAGATAATTTCGTTGTTGTCGAACTTAGATTTTAGAAACAGCACCCTTTTATGTTCGGGATATTTTTTCAGGATGCGTTCTATCATATTACCAATAACCACATCTTTAATTGGCTGTATTGCGGTTATGCTTGCTGCGGCTCTTTCCCTGGTTGGTTTCTTTTTAATGATGGCTTCCAATGTGGCCAACCTACCTTGTGTAAGAGTGTTTGATTTAATTGCCTTATCTCTTAACCCTTCCAATTGCTTTTTACTTAGGCCACCACGGTTACAATATTGATGGTACAGGCTTTTTTCAAAATTTGAATTGGGGTGAGCCGCCGTCATTGATCTCAAAATGTCCAGTAAAATATCCATACCATTAAAATTAACAAATTTTCGATCTACTATTTCCACTATGCTAATCTCATTATCCACCCTTTAAATCATCAGCCAAATATACCCCTTGATGCTAAAAATAAGACATCCTGAGCAAAGCGAAGTCCCGACTGGCTTTGCATCGTCGGGATACCTACACTTGATTAAATAAAAAGCCCCCGATAAATCGGGAGGCTTTAAAAGAATATGGCAATTACCTACTCTCCCACTTTTTGGTGTAAGACCATAGAAGATTCAACTCATATTTTTATATATTTTATTATATAATTTATTACAATCCTCAACTTGTTTTCTTTATTCAAACTTCCAAAAACTACCGTCCGGAAAATCACCATTATTATATCCAAATCCAACATAAACAATCCCACCCAAAGAAGCAGATTTAATTGAATAAGCGCCAGACCCTGGATAATCATCGTGAATACGTTGCCATAAGTTTTGATTTGGGTCATAGCGCCAAAGATGCAAAGGATAACCCATTGAATATGTTGAATTACTTGAATCGGCTAGTATATAACCATAACTATTTAGTGCAAAAGAAGCTTTTACGCTTAAATAATTGGGTAGACTGGCCTTTTGTTGCCATGAATCTGTTGCTGTTTGATATTCCCAACATCCTGTATTTGCAAGACAATAACCTGTACCGTTTATTACAAAACTATTACAATCGAATGGGTTTAAAGTGATAGGGAAATTATTTTTCTGTGTATAGGAGTCAGTGACTGGATTATACATCCATACATTTTGACCTTTTAGAAGGTAAACTAAATTATTAATTACAACTGATGTAACAATTCCTGATAATGGCGAATTATTTTTTTGAACCCATTGATTTGTTATGGGGTCATATTGATACATTTCACTGTGTGGTGTATTAACTTCAAATCCCATACCTACATAACCCTTACCATTCACGCCAAAATTAACCAAATAATCATAAGCTTGTCCGGGCACATTTGCCTTTGGCACCCAACTATTATTTTGGATATTATACTGCCAAAAATGATGATAATAACCTTCCCCAGAAAAAACATTATTTGCATCACTACTAAAAATAAACGTTTCAGTACCAAACCCAGGAGGGCTTGCAAGTACGCTCCAATGGGAGTTTTGAGGAATCGGACTTACTGTAACTTTTAAAGTGTCCGTATCAACTAATCCGCCTGCATCTGTAACTTTTAATTCAAATGCATAAACCCCTTCTAATAAATTGTGTACTATTGTTTGTACGGATTGAGGATTTTGAATATAAAAAGAATAAGGACCGGATATTTTTTTCCATAAATAAGCACTTATGTTATTATCCGGGTCGGTTGAACTTCCCCCATCCAAATGAACTAAATTCAAAGGCAAGGTTATTGATTGATCTTGGCCGGCATTGGCAACAGGGGGATGATTAGTTGAAGTAGCCGGGTTCACAATTATTTGTACAGTATCGTTTGAAAACAATCCTCCGCTATCTGTCACTTTTAACTCAAACTTATAAATCCCCTGTATCAAGTTGATCACTTTTGTTTGTACTGAATTCGGGTTTACTATGGTAAAAGTCGAAGGACCGGATATTTTTTTCCATAGGTAGGAGTTTATGTTATTGTCTGGATCTGTGGAACCGCTTCCATCTAGAAAAACGCTATCTATAGGCAGATTTATAGTTTGATCATTGCCAGCATTTGAAACTGGTGGTTGATTCACAGAAATAGCGGGGTTTACAATTATTTGTACAGTATCTTTAGAAAATAATCCACCACTATCTGTAACCAAAAGTTCAAAACTATATGTCCCTTCCAAAAGATTTTTCACTAATGTTTGTACTGAATCTGCTTCAATAATTGTATAAGTTGAAGGACCAGATAATTTTGTCCATTGATAGGTGCTTATATTATTATTCAGATCATATGAGGCACTGCCATCCAAAGCAACACTATCAATTGGTAAAGTAATAACTTGGTCGGCACCAGCATTAGCAACAGGTGCAACATTAGGCTGTGTTTGGTCAACTACAATAATCTGAACAGTATCTTTTGCAGTCAATCCGCTATTATCAGTTACATTCAATTCAAAAAGGTAAATTCCAGCCGTAAAATTTTTAACAACAGTAATTACTGCCATTGCATTGTTAAAAGTAATATTAGACGGTCCAGATATTTTACTCCAATTCCATTCACTTATAGTCCCGTCTGGATCATAGGAAGCGCCACCATTCAATGATACGCTATCGGTTGGTAAAGTAATAGCTTGGTTTGGGCCTGCATTAGCAACTGGAGGTTTATTTGATTCACAATCACTACATGATTTTTCTTTTTTGCAAGAAATACTAAACGTTAATCCAATAAAAATTACTAATAATCTTAACTTTCCAATGAAAGTAAAATTCATAATATCAAGGCGATGAATTTTAATTTTATGAAATATTTTCATGGCTTACAAATTTGAATTCAAGTTACAATGAAACCGATACGATAAATTGTTATTTCGCCGAACATGAAAAAGTAACCGCCATACTTACAAATTTCAAAAATAAAAACCGCAAATCGACGATAAGTGGCTTTCGTCAACTACCTGACCGAAAATTTAAATCTAACTGCTTCTTTTATTTTGAATCCTTTTAATAGAAATTATTTAGATTTATAGAGTAATAAACAAGTGTGACAAGTCATGAATTCATATTTTCGAAACAAATTCGGCATTGGCTGGCAAGACATATTCTTTTTTGGATAATTTGGTGCTTTGCATTTAATCTTCTTTTCCATTTTCCAATTCATGTATTTAAAGGGTGGAATATCAATAGCATTGGAACAAAAAATTATCAAGTGCTTGGACCTACCCTTTTTTTTATCAAAACTTTAATTGTCAATTCATTTTTAGCAGTACTCCTACCTCAAATGGCACTAGTTTACACAATCATTTATTGGTTATTGCCAAATTATTTTTTTCAACGGAAAAATGCTTTCGCCTTTATGGCAATCACTCTGAGTATATTGATTGCCTTTTACTTTTTTGCCATTATTTTCAAATCGATCCCTTCAGTCTATAATAAAATTGCAGGCACAAGTACCAGCATTATGCCATTGTCAGCCTTTAAGAATAGTGTATTGATTGACCAAATCAGTAGCTTACCTATTATACTTGGTTTTGTATTAATGATAAAGCTCATAAAACATTGGTGGGTGAAACAAAAAGAAGCTGATACTTTGATAAAGGAAAAAACAAATGTTGAATTACAAATATTAAAAGCTCAGGTACATCCGCATTTTTTATTTAATACAATTAACTCTATTTACTTCTATTCACTTTCAAATTTAACAGAAACATCAAATATGATCAATAAATTATCTGGGATACTCAAATATATTATTAGTGAATGTAAAATGCCATTAATTCCTTTAGAGAAAGAAGTAAAAATAATATGTGACTATATGGAACTTGAAAAAACAAGATATTCACAATATTTGAAAATGACGATTACTATCGACCCCAATCTCACTGGCAAAGCGATTGCACCATTACTACTCCTGCCATTCGTTGAAAACTGTTTTAAACATGGCGCCAGTAAAATGATTTCACATTCATGGATAACGCTTAATATATATTTTGAAAAAAACAGGCTTCATTTTATATTAATGAATAATAAACCAAGATCAATTGAAAAAATAGCATCAAAGGATGCTCCTGCAACTGAGTCTACCCGAAAATCAAACAATCAGGGAAACATTGGTTTAAATAATGTAATGAAAAGACTACAGTTACTTTATCCGGGAGAACATGAACTTAACATAGTTTCTAAAGAGGATATTCATACAATCAACCTAAGTATCTTACTTCAAGATATTAGAGGCTCTAAAAATAAAAAAGATGAATTAAACCCAAATACAGGATATGCATTTGTATGAAATAATATTCTCAAAAAAAATTAAACATATCTTGTTTCGCCATTTTGCATTTTGGTTTGCTTGGTGGTTATATTTTTTATTTTGTTATATTCTTTTCCAGCAACCTAACCCTAATCCTGAATTCAAGCCAATGTATCAAACTCCGGGAAACTTATTACCAATTAAAACTTTTTTATGGATAATTTTATATGCTGCAGCCTGTTACCCATTAATCTATTACATTCTCACTGAAATTATTTACAAGAACTGGATAAATGCAATATTATATATCGCTATACTATATTTATTATTGTTTGCCTCTAGTTATTATTTATATTGGTATACTTTTCCAGCATTGGACTCTACTTTTAACCCTTCAAAAGCAAATGACTTAATAGCTCAAAGCTGGCCTGCAATTAATCTTGGTCTAATTAATTTCACCAAAGTAGCTGCTGCTGCAATAATTATCAAGTATGTTAAATATAGCTGGCGGAAACAGAGAGAAAATCAACAATTGGAAAAAGAGAAAGTAAAAACAGAGTTACAATTATTGAAAGCACAATTATATCCGGAATTTCTTTTTGAAACACTTGCTAACATTTCTTCTAGTGCCCTATCAAATTCATCCCAAACATCAGGAATGTTACTAAAATTATCAGACCTCTTAAGTTTTATGCTCTATGAATGCGATCAACCCCTGATCAAACTTGAGAATGAAATTATTGCTATTAAAAAGTATATGAACTTGGAAAAATTTAATCGCAATGATAATTCGGAAATAGAACTAAATATGAAAGGTATCCTGAATAACCAAATGATTGCTCCATTTATATTGCTGCCTTTTTTAGAAAACAGCTTTAAAAATTGTGGTCAAAATATAGAAAAATTTTGGGTTAATTTAGATATAAAATTAGACGGGATCCATTTCACTATGAAACTTGCAAATGGCATTTCGACTAATGTAAGTCGGCAAGCATTATTAGAAACAACTGAATTGCGCAATGCGCAAAAAAGGTTAACTTTACTATATCCGGATAATCACGAGATAAAATTGATTAGAGAACAGGAAATGTTCATTGTGCTTTTACACATTTCACTTATGGTTACTTAGACATTAAATAACACTAGAAAAATTCAACCAAATTCAAACAGTTATGAATATGATATTTAAACCATTTTGAAACATGCCTCATTTAAAAAAAATAAAATGCCTTATTGTAGATGATGAACATCCGGCACGGGAAATAATGAAACAGCACATTTCAAGTGTTGACACGTTGGAATTAGTTGGCACTTGCGCCAATGCGGTAGAAGCTGTTAATTTATTAAAAGACCATACAGTTGATCTAATATTTCTAGATATACAAATGCCTCAGATATTAGGCACGAATTTTATCCGTACTTTAAAATCTCCTCCAAAAATTATTTTTACTACTGCTTTCAGAAAATACGCAATCGAAGGATTTGAACTTGATGCGGTAGACTATATTTTAAAGCCAATTTCTTTTGAAAGATTTTTGAAAGCAGTAAATAAAGTGTTAGAAATAAATTTCTCTGATCACCAAGCACCCCTTCCTCAAGTAAGTAATACTAATGAACTCGTTAGCTCTTTTCTCTATTTTCGGGTCAAAAAAAAAATGGTAAAAATTTTTTTTACAGATATATTATTTATTGAGGCACTAAAAGACTATATAAAAATTGTAACACAAATCCAAACCATAGTAACAAAGTATGTACTCTCAACCTTAATCGAATTACTTCCAAGTGAGGAGTTTTTAAGAATCCATAGATCCTATATAGTTGCAATTGGCAAAATTGATAATTATAGTGCAAACAGTATCCAAATCCAGAATTACCAACTTCCCATTGGAAGGCTTTATAAATTGGAGGTCGGTAAAATATTGAGTAACTTATCAGCAAGCTGATATACGATAATGCAAAGAAAAATAAGAGTTAAGTTCAATTATCTAAAATCAATTTTATTCTCATTTAACATTAATTAATTAACACAGGAAATTATACATAAGGGATGAGTTGAAATAATAATACAAAGTTTGTAAGCTTCCCCAAATTTCGGCCATTTAGAGTTAGAGTTTAGGATAACAATAGTTGTTAACTTTAAACTTTAAACAAATGAGAAAACGATTTACAGAAAGCCAGATAGTGGCTGCGATCAAGAAACAGGAAAGCGGC
>JAFDZZ010000138.1 GCA_018266715.1 Bacteroidota bacterium | reverse complement strand
TTTTTAACCCGTATGCGGTTTGACCGGGTAGGAATTTTTACTTACAGCCACGAAGAGGATACCGGCGCTTATACCTTAAAAGACAACATACCCCAGGCAGAAAAAGAAGAAAGGGCACAGGAAATTATGGAACTTCAGCAGGAAATATCCCTGGAAAAAAACCTTGAAAAAGTAGGCAAAGTGTTAAAAGTGCTTATTGATAAAAAAGAAGCCGGCCGGTATATTGGCCGAACAGAGTTTGACAGCGTGGAAGTGGACAATGAAGTGATAATCAATAGCCCTAAGAAATTACCCATTGGCGAATTTGTAAACGTAAAAATCACCAGGGCCTTTGATTTTGACCTGGAAGCCGAAGTGGTTTAAAAAATGGTTTTATTCAAAAAAAGGGCTATTTTTATTAAAACTAAATTTTGCCATCATGAAAAAATTAATACTCCTTTTTCTGTTATTTGCAAATGTGCATTCTTTTGCACAGGATAATGCTGCATTTGTAGGTAAATGGCAGGTGGTCTTTTTAAAAGATAATAGCACCTATATTGATATTGAAAAGGATTCATTTTCCATAAAAAGCCAAATGGAAAATAACAGTACCAATGAAAAAGATACCGACGCCTCCACCAGTGAAGATGTAAAATCTTTTTTAAAGGAAACGATAAACGGGATGCGGTATACCTTTAACAAAGACAATACCAGCTCATACAGTATGGGCCCCGAAGGGGAAATAAAGGGCTCCTATAAAGTAGATGCCGCAAGTTCTACCGTTGAATTAAAAGAAGGATCCGGGGACATTGTTTCTAAAATGAAGTACCGCTTTTTTGACAACAAGCTGGAGCTAACTCCGGCAGACGGAAACCAGGACCCTACCATTATTATCATGAAAAAAGTTAAATAAACCTGGAAGCCGCTGATGAACTTTACGGCCTGTTCCATACCATATAGGCAAACAAAATCGTTTTCAAAACTTTCGGTTGATTATGTAGAAGGCGCAGATGCACTAAAGCCCTTCTATACCTACGCACCCAACCTGCATGGGATTAAAGAAGCCATTGCTCAACGGAAAAAATATAAGGTTAACCGGCAAGGCCTGGTAACGCAATTGCAGAGCCAATATTCCGGGAAATCCCTGTCGCCAAAAGCTACAGCAAATATTGAACAGTTACTCAGCGAAAATACCTTTACCATCACCACGGCACACCAACCCAATATTTTTACCGGCCATTTATATTTTATTTATAAAATTATACATGCCATAAAACTGGCCGATGAATTGAAAAAGCAATTCCCTGGTTACCACTTTGTACCGGTATATTTTATGGGTAGTGAAGATGCCGACCTGGAAGAATTGGGAACCATTACGGTACAGGGTAAAATTTATACCTGGGCTACCCATCAAAAAGGCGCTGTAGGAAGAATGGTTATAGACGAAAAATTTTTAGCATTAATCCATGAATTGGAAGCCCAGCTCGGCGTGGAAAAATATGGACCGGAGATTTTGGCTAAGGTGAAGCAAGCTTATACTAAAGGCAAAACCATTGAGCTTGCAACATTTGATTTTGTGCATGATCTGTTTGGAGATTACGGGTTGCTGGTTTTGCTCCCGGACAACCCCGGGTTCAAAAAAACTTTTGCACCGCTAATGCAAAAAGAACTTACGGAGCAATTTTCTCAAAAAGCCCTGCAACCGGCGCTCAAGGCCCTTTCTGAAGCATATAAAGTGCAGGTTGGCGGCAGGCCGGTTAATTTATTTTACCTTACTGATGGCTTAAGGGAAAGAATAGATAAAGAAGGGAAGGAATTTATAGTGCACGGTACTTCAAAACGTTTTTCCGAAAAAGAAATAAAAACAGAACTCCATAACCACCCGGAAAACTTTAGCCCCAATGTGATTTTACGACCGGTTTTCCAGGAAATGCTACTGCCCAATATTGTATTTATTGGCGGCGGCGCCGAAATTGCCTATTGGCTTGAGCTGAAAGATGTTTTTGCTGAAGCGCAAACCTTTTTTCCGGCGCTGATGCTGCGAAATTCCTTTACCATTATTTCGCAAAACAGTGCGGATATTATTCAATCCCTGGGTTTAAGCAGGGATAAGATTTTTGAATCCAATAAAGCGCTTCATGATTTTTTTGTACAGCAGGAATCTAAAAACCGCTTGTCCCTATCCGATGAAAAACTGGCCTTAATAAAAACCTATCATACCATAAGAGAAAGTGCAACAAAGGTAGATCCCACTTTTTCCAAACATGTATGGGCGCTACAGGAAAAAGCAAAACAAAAACTCGATGCGCTGGAAAAGAAAATGCTACGGGCCGAAAAGCTAAAATTTGAAGCCGGGCTAAGGCAAATTGATAAACTAAAAGACCGGTTATTTCCCGGCCAAATTTTACAGGAGCGGGTAGATAATTTTCTGCCTTATTATGCTCAATACGGCAAAAGTTTTATTGATACGCTGTATGCCGAGTCTGGGGCCTGGCAACAGCAATTTTGTATTTTAACGGAAACACGGGCTTAATGGCAAGGATTATGGCAATTGATTATGGCCTTAAACGTACCGGCATTGCCGTTACCGACCCATTGCAAATTATTGCATCCGGCCTCACCAGCATCCATTCGCCCGACCTGCTGGCATTTTTAAAAAAATATCTGGCAACAGAAAATGTGGAATTAATCATCATCGGGATGCCGCTGAATTTAGACGATTCCGAAACCCATGCCACGGCCTTAGTTAAAGCAGCCGTAAAAAAACTGCATAAAGCGTTTCCTCAAATACCGGTGAAGGAGGTGGATGAACGGTTTACTTCAAAAATGGCTAAAGACGCTATGCTTCAAATGGGCCTGAAAAAGAAAGACCGGAGAGATAAAAAAATAGTGGACGAAATAGCCGCCACTATTCTGTTACAGGAATATTTGGGGATCACCTCATAACCCTTGTTAAAGCCGGCAAGCTTTCCATCAGCCTGCTTATCTTTGCAAAAAAATTAAATCATGATTCTTCCGATAGTGGCTTACGGCTCACCGGTTTTACGAAATGTAGCAAAGGATATCAACATGGATGATCCGGGTTTATCGGATTTAATTGCGGATATGTGGGAAACCATGTACCGCAGTAATGGCGTAGGATTGGCTGCGCCTCAAATTAACCGCCCCATACGGTTGTTTGTAGTAGATACCCTGCAAATTTTTGCCAACGATGATGACGGAGAAACAAAATCTTATCCTGACGCACCGGGCTTTAAAAGCGCTTTTATAAATGCCCAAATTGATGAAGTGAATGGTAAAAACTGGAGTTATAATGAAGGTTGCCTGAGCATTCCTAAAATAAGGGAAGATATTGAACGAAAAGATACCGTAACCCTTACGTATTACGATGAAAATTTTCAGCAGCACACCCGGAGTTTTAATGGAATTACAGGCAGGGTAATCTTGCATGAATATGATCATATAGAAGGCAAATTATTTATTGACTATTTAAAGCCTTTAAAACGAACCTTAATCCGGCGGAAGCTGGATGACATCAGCAAAGGAAAAATAAAAGTTGACTACAGGATGGTTTTTCCCAAATAATCATTTTCCACTGCATTTTATTTGTATAAGTTCCGGCAATGAAATTTATTCTGGCTTCTGTATGTGGTTTTTTCTTTTTTTCTGCTGCGGCCCAGGAGCCTGCAGATACCAGTCTTGTAGGTAAAAAAGTAATTACCCTTAGTGAAGTGGTTGTAAATAATAAATTAAATGTGCCGGCTTTTATTGACCAGGTAAAGAATGACAGCAGCTTTTATAAAGCCTTCCGAAACCTGCGTATTATTGGTTTTACGGCATTAAACGATATCAGGATGCTGGATAAAAAGGGCAACCTGCAAGCTTCGCTTAAAAGCCGTACCCAACAGTACCGCAAACATAATTGCCGGTTTATGAATACGCTGGAAGAAACCGTTACCGGCGATTTTTATGATGAACATCATAATTACAATTATTATACGGCTCAAATGTATGCTTCACTATTTTTTACCAAAGATTCGGTGTGTAACGAAAATAATATTGTAACCGGTTATGCTTTTAATGCAAAAGACAAATCCGGGATGGAAAAGCATAAAGAACAATTAAAAATGCTTTTTTTTAACCCGGGAAAACGCATTAGCGGGCTGCCCTTTATGAGCAATAAAACCGCTATTTACGATGACGATATAGCCGAACGGTATGATATGCGAATAGACATGGAAGATTACAATAACAGCAGTTGCTATGTATTTACTCAAAAGGTAAAGCCGGGTTACGAGGGAAAAGTGGTTTTAGATGAAATGATCACCTGGTTTAATGATTCCACAATGGAAGTGGTGGCAAGAAAATATGCGCTCAGTTATAGCGCTATGGTTTATAATTTTAAAGTGAATATGGAAGTGCAAATGACAAATTTCAACGGACTTACCGTTCCCAATCTCATTCGTTATGTAGGCAACTGGAAGGCCATAACCAAAAAAAGAGAAAGCGGTGTATTTACGGCTACGTTATTTGACTTTAAATAAATGTGTTCATTATTTTTTTGCCTGGCTGTACTTCCGCCATTTTTCAATAACCATTTCCATATCGGCAGGCAAGGCGCTGGTAAAAAGCATTTGCTCCTGGGTTATGGGGTGAACAAAACCCAACTCTTTAGCGTGCAACGCATGGCGAGGGCATAGGGCAAAACAATTATCTACAAACTGCTTGTATTTACTGTAAACCGTACCTTTTACAATCCTGTCGCCGCCATAAAAATCGTCATTAAAAACCGGGTGGCCAATGTATTGCATGTGTACCCTTATTTGGTGCGTACGGCCG
>JAFDZZ010000137.1 GCA_018266715.1 Bacteroidota bacterium | reverse complement strand
ATGTTTGATAATACCAACACCGGCCAGCCCCCATTAGCAGCAGGAGTTTTAGGGGTTTGTTATTCTTATTCATCAAACTGCGGCGCTTCCTTTGCATTTCGCAAACCCGAGTTTGAAATTGTACTCAGAAACAATTTAGTTTCTTCGGGCAGCACTACATTTGAAGCCGGGCCCTGCTACCCAGCAAGCGGCATTACCGATATGGAAGCGGTTATTTTACATGAGCTGGGCCATGCACTAAACCTTGCACATATTAATGACTCCTACCAGGGTTCTTCTTATGCTACCTACAACCCTGCCAAGGTAATGAATTATGCTATTTTAGCCGGTACGGCCCGTAAATCTCCCGATTGGTCTGCATTAATTGGATCGCAATATTGCATCAATCCAAAAGGCCTCAGTTATGGCGGCTGCACATCGGGAATAGAAATGACCCCGCTTACTCCAACCGTAGAAGCAAAAGATGAATGCCCCGTATTTCCATCTGTAACCACGCCCAATAATACCCTTATTAATTTTGACCTGGTACATGCTACCAGCAATAAAAATGTTGATCCGCAATTTACGGCCATTAATTGTGCCGGCACAGGACTGGGTATAACCAATAATGCCTATTTCGCAATCCTTACCGGTTCAGGAACCACTATTGATATGGTAGTGAGTGATTATGTTACATCGCCTGCCAGCCAAAGTGGTTGTGCATCGGCCGGTGTTGAACTGGCGCTTTACCAGGTTACCTCCTGCCCTGCAGGGCAAGCTTTTCCTGCCCCGGTAGCCTGCCGTACCTTTACAGGCAATGGGGCTTTAGCAACATTTACCGGCTTATTACCTGCTACAAATTACCTGCTTTTTGTAGATGGAAAAAACAATACCAAGGCTACGTTTAATATTTTACTCAATGGCACCGCTTTACCGTTACGAATAACACAATTTTCGGGCAGCGCCAAAAGTAGTTTCAACGAACTGGTATGGAACCTGCAAGCAGCATCTTCGGTAATAAATATTATCCTGCAAGCTTCTGATGATGGTATGTTGTTTAATGATATTTATGATCAACCCATTGCAACCACTACTACAGATTTACCGGGCACTTATAAAGATTTTTCTGCCGGGGCTAAAAAACATTATCGTTTAAAAATTACCGAGCAAAACGGAAGAATCAGTTTTTCCAATATTCTTTTATTGCAAAAGGATCATAGCGGTTTAACGGTATCCCCCAATCCAGCCAAAGAGTTTATTAACGTTTCCCTGCAGGTAAGCACCCGTAGCCTCTACCATTTTGAACTCTATAATGCAGAAGGAAAATTAGTGCACCGCCAAATGCAATCCCTGGAAAAAGGGGCGCAAACGCTGCAAATTACCGGGTTAAATAAATTAGCAAACGGAGTTTATACTTTAAAAGTTGCAAACGAAAACTCCTCGCAAAGAACCAGGCTGATGATTAGAAGGTAGGGAAAATAAAAATTAAAATATGGCAACCGGCTTAAGTACTAATTACTGAGTATTTAGTACTTAGACTAATTCTTAAAAAAACACCTGTGTTGGCAGTAAGTACAGGTGCCTGCATCTGTATTTTGACAATCTTTATTTGCTTGTAGGATTTAACAAGGAAAATACCTCTAAATTTGAGTTTCAATGGCCAACATTATTCATATAGAAATAAATCATAGGCTTTTAATCTGGGCAAGGGAATCTATCGCCATGTCCAAAAACCAAGCTTCTGAAAGAACAGGAATTTCAGGTAGCCGTTTATCACAGTTAGAGGGAGGCAACAAAAAACCAACTTTAGATGAATTAAAAGAGTTAGCTAAAGTTTACAAAAGAACTCTTGCAACGTTGCTATTATCTGAACCACCAAAAGAAAAACCATTACCAAAGGACCGAAGATCAGTAAACTCAAAAGATATTGGTAAGTTTCATGAAAAGACAATAATTGCAGTCAGAAAAGCAAGAGCGCTGGCTCAATCCTATGTTGAACTTAGACAAGAATTGGGAATCCAAATTCCAAATTTTAAGATTTCCGCCTCTTTAAAAAACAATCCGAAGGACGTTGCAAAAAAGGTAAGCGATGTATTACATATCTCAGAGGTTAGAGAAATTAGCAACATTAATCTAGCGCTTGATTCATACATAGAGAAAGTTGAATCTTTAGGCATTGCAGTTTTTCAACTCACCCTTACGAAAGATAATTTAAGAGGGCTTTCAATAGTTGATGACGTCGTTCCTATTATTGGGATTAAACGGGGACAAGAACCTGCTCATTCAAAAACATTTACTTTATTTCACGAACTAGGCCACGTCATTTTAAATCAAGGGGGACTTTGTGACTTATCCCTAAATTCTGATATTGAAATTGAAAAATGGTGCAATTCCTTTGCAGCAGGAATACTTATTCCAAAAGAAGATCTAATACAATCTGAAATTGTTAATAATCAAAGAAACAGCGGTAATAAGATTTGGAATAAAATGGATTTAATCAAGCTTGGAAGTATATTTCATGTTGGGCCTTTAGCAATTTTAAGAAGCTTATTAGATAATAAACTTACGACAACGGCCTTCTACAACGAAAAGCATATAGCCTGGAATAAACCACAATTCGGTAGGGCAAAAGAATCTAAAGGCCGAGAACTACACAAAGAATCTCTCCAAGAAAGAGGCAGAACATATGTGTCATTAGCATTTTCAGCTTTTGACCAAAACAGAATTGATTTAAAAGATTTATCTGACTTTTTAGGTCTTAAGATTTCATATATACCTAAAACCCGTCAATTACTAACTGCCTATTAATGGAATTAGATTTTCATCAAAATGAAACAATCTATGTTATAGACACTAGTGGTTTAATAATGTTAGAATCAACATTTAAACCAGACAATCCTGTATTTAAGGCAATTTGGGAAGAAATAGAAGATTTAATCAGCCAAGGACTTTTCAGAACTATTGATTTCGTTGAAGATGAAATAAACAATTATGAAGGCAAGCAAGACTTTCTAAAACTATGGGTAAAGAAATGGAAAAGGCATTTTGTCGTGCAAACAGACGCTGAAAGCATCAATGCAGCTATTCCTATAATCAACGAAGAATATAGTACAGGTTTTTTCAACGCTAGGAAACAAGCTGATGGAAAAGAAGAAGCTGACCCGTACTTAATTGGCTATTGTAAAGTACACGAATGTGTCTTAATCACAAACGAGAAGAAGGAAGCCCATAATAGAATTCCAGCTGTTTCTGCCAAGAACCAAGTGACATGTATTAATATTTACGATTTTCTATTAGAAAGAGGTCTTAGAATGGAAAGAAAAAAATAGCAATTCGAGAACAGTTGCTTCCCACATGAACTGTTATGCTGGTTGAAGAATAGGTACTGATCGTTCCGTTTACTTATCAGTTGTTGTCCGGGTTGAACCAATAAAGCTGAGTTCTATAATATATTATTAACTGGATTAACTTTACTCAACTGCAATTCGAACGAAACACGGAATATAAGCCCAGTTCAAAGCCATGTCCGAAATATTTTATTACTAGCTATTAAAACTTTGCTCAGCTACAATAAAATCTCCCGAAAACGTAAATATAATTTCCTAAATTTTCAAAAAATATTGAAAATTAGGGTTAACTTTGCCTTAAAATCGGCAACATGAAAATTGTTCTTATTGGCGCCGGCTTTGGCGGCCTGAGGCTGGCCCGCAAACTCAATAACCAAAAGGGTATTGAAGTGATTTTGATAGACCGGTTTAACCACCACCAGTTTCAACCCCTGTTTTACCAGGTAGCCACGGCCGGGCTCAATGGCAGCGATATTTCTTTTCCTTTGCGTAAAGTGTTTCACAACAGCAAAAATGTACGGGTGCGCCTTACCGAATTCACTCAACTCCACCCGCAGGATAACAGCATCACTACATCCGAAGGAAATATTAAATATGACCAACTGGTAATTGCCACCGGTGCAGGCACCAATTTTTTTGGGAATACCCAGTTTGAAAAATTTACCTGGCCCATGAAAAGTACGGTGGAAGCCATGGAAGTCCGCAACCACATATTAAAAAATTTTGAAGATGCATTGATGGAAACAAACGCCCTGCAAAAGCAACGGTTGTTAAATATCATAGTGGTGGGCGGCGGGCCAACCGGTGTTGAATTGAGTGGCGCCATTGCCGAAATGAAAAAATATGTGCTTCCCAAAGATTACCCCGAGCTGGATTTTAACGCCATGAACATTTTTCTATTGGAAGGCGGGCCAAGAACCCTCGCCAACATGAGTGAAAAAAGCAGCCGGCAATCCAGGCAGTATCTTGAAAGCTTAGGGGTAGTTGTAAAAACCAATGCACTGATGCAGGGCTATGATGGCAAAACCGTTGTATTAGCCGATGGCAGCAGCATAGAATCTTCCATGGTAATTTGGGCAGCAGGTATAAAAGGTAATATCCCCACAGGAATTGATGCTTCGCTCATTGCAAGGGGAAACCGTATAAAAGTAACCCGTCAATGTATGGTACAGGGTTTTGAAAATATTTTTGCCATTGGAGATGTAGCCTATATGGAAGAGCCGGCTTACCCAAAGGGCCATCCGCAGGTAGCGCCGGTGGCCATGCAACAGGCTGATATGCTGGCCCGGTATTTTAAGAACCTCATCAAAAATAAACCGGATAAACGTATCCCGGAATTTACTTACTTTGATAAAGGCTCAATGGCTACGGTGGGCCGCAACCTTGCCGTGGTAGATATCCCTAAACCCAGGATGCACATCGGCGGCTTTATGGCCTGGATGATTTGGATGAGCCTGCACCTTATGCTTATTTTGGGCGTAAAGAACCGTTTTTTTATTTTCTTAAACTGGCTCTATGCCTATTTCACACGGGACCAAAACCTGCGGCTGATTTTTAAAAAATACTACTAATATTTGTTCGGAAATTTAATTGCCTTGTTTCATTTGCTGGCCTTCATCATAGGTCATTACCCGGTAGCCGCTCTTAGGCTCTTCAAATAGAGCAGCATCTATGCGTTGTTCCGTAACATTTACCAGGCTGTATTTAAAAGTAAGATTGCCGGATTGTATTTCATATTGAACCGGCAAGCCGGGGAGTTTAAACGCATTGTTATAGTCCGTATTGGTAATCGTAATGCCGGGGGTAAAGTAAACCGTAAAGGTTTTACCATCAGGCGTATTTGCCGTAGCTTTTTTGCAGGAATAGCCGTTTAGTTCTACCGTATTAGCGTCAACCGAAAAATTGAGGTTGTTGTTCCATTGATTTTTTTGAACCCAATTGGCTTTAGTCATTGTAATTAAAAGCTTTTGCCCGCTGTATTCTTTTAAAATAAATCCCTTACCCAAATTTGAATTGAACACCGTAGCTTCAGTGCCTAAGGAGCTTTGCATTATGGTGCGGCTAAGGCCGGGCCTAACAAAAAGTTTTAACGTAGCACCATTAAATTTATCCAGCGTTTTATTATCTTTTGCAGAAGAAATACTTATGGCATATTCTATGGAGCCCTCACTTATTTGTTTTTGAGCAAATAAGAAGTTGCTG
The DNA here is from genome assembly GCA_018266715.1 of Bacteroidota bacterium. GTDB lineage: Bacteria > Bacteroidota > Bacteroidia > Chitinophagales > Chitinophagaceae > Ferruginibacter. Next base: position 6,903 of record JAFDZZ010000137.1, on the reverse strand, counting down.
AAAAAAAAGGAGGGTACTACCGTAAAATAAGTGTATAAATAATTTTTCATTTTTTTATTTAATGGTACTAAGATAATGATTAATAATACCATTCAAAATATAAGACTGAAAACAAAAAAAACTGCACCCGGTTTGGGGTGCAGTTTAGTAAAACTTTAACGAAAACCTTATTTTTTAGCGGTTTTTTCCTTCATATCCTTAATTTTCTTTTGGGCATCCTGCATGGCCTGTATGCGCTCCTGCAGTTTTGACTGCTTTTGAGGCTTCTTTTTGTTCTCATTAAGCTTTGCCAAAATCTTATCGTGGTCTATAATATACTTTTGAATCACTATTTGCAAAATAAGCGTAATGGTATTGGATACGGTATAATACCAGGTGAGCGCCGATGGCAAACGGTTAAATACACCCAGCAACATGATGGGGAAAATATACGGCATGTATTTCATTACCGGGTTACTGTTGTCCTGCATTTGGCTCATGCTGTAAATAGAGATCAACATGCTGGTAACCGTTGCCGTAATGGTAAACAGGCTTATATGATCTCCATAAAGTGGAATATGAAAGGGTAGTTTTAAAATAGAATCATACGCAGCAAGGTCATCGGCCCAAAGAAAATGTTTGCCTCTTAAATCAATATTACTTTGGAAGAAATAATAAAGAGACATGAAGATGGGGATTTGCAACAATGCCGGTATGCAACCACCCAAAGGGTTTACGCCGGCGCTACGCCATAATTTCATTTGCTCCATACCAAATGCCTGCTGATCGTATTTACCGGTTTTAGGATCGGTGAGCTTGGCCTTAAGTTCATCTACTTCGGGTTTTAAAACTTTCATTTTGGCGCCGCTCAAATAACTCTTGTACAAAATGGGAGCAGTAATAAGCCGAATAAATAAAGTAAGCAATAAAATTACCATGCCCATGCTGGCAATATGATCTTTTAAATAGTTAAACACCGGTAATAAGATATGCCGGTTAATGTATTTTACAAATGCAAAAACACCACTGCCGTAGGGAACAATATTCTGCATTTGGTTACCATTTTTTTTAAGTATGGTATAATCACTTGGGCCGTAATAAATTTGTAATGGAATATTAGCATGATCGCCGGGTTTAAGGGCAAGCTGAGTATTTACCGTGGTTTGCGCAATAAATGAATTGGTATCGGCGCTTGCCGTCCAATCTATTTCTGCGCCCGAAAAATTATTTTTTGCCGCCAATGCCACAATAAAAAATTGTTGCTTTTGGGCAATCCAATTTACTGGTGCACCCAAAACTTTTCTACCGCCTGAGGCGGCTCTTTCAAAATCGTATTCGTTATTTTCCAAAAAACAAATTTCTGTTTGTCCCTGCTCATAAGCATGGTCTTTTTCAATTTGGTCGGCTTCGGTTTGCCAAAGCAAGTTGAGTTTGTTTTGGCCAATTAATTGGGTGGCGCCTTTTATGGCAATATCGAAGCCCACCATATAATCGTTGGGCTTTAAAGTAAAACGATGGGTGATGCTATGGCTGCCACTGCTGTCGCCGGTAGTAAAGCTGATGGTTTGGCTGCCATCATTATTTTTTACAACTGGCTGAGCGGTAAAAATAATATCGGATGATTCTACCGTTTGATTATTGCCGCCGGCAACCTTATAGGTAAATTTATTAAAGTTGCCTTTTTGCAATACCACCAGGGAAGAATCAAACCGTTTAAACTTTTTTAGCGTTACGGTTTGCGGCTGTGCGCCTTTTGAAGTAAATGCAATTTTCATTACTTCATTTTCTACCGTTACGGTTTGTGCAGTTGCTTGGGTACTGCCAATACTTTGTTGTACCTGTGCGGTTTTCACCGAGTCAACCCTAATAGAATCCAGTCGTGCTTTTGCCGTATCCGGCTTGGGTTGCAGCGCTGCTATTGAATCTTTAATACGTTTTTGTTCGCCTTCGTATTTTAACCTGCTGCGGCTGTTTACCACAAACATGGTGATGAGCATTGCGCCTATAAGTAAAAAACCAATTATCGTGTTCCTGTCCATTCCCATTTTATGCAAAATTGTTTAGCGTGTGCAAAGGTAAGTATGTTTGGCTGCCGCCAAACGGTAAATAAAAGAAAAAATGCCCTAAAAAAGGGCATTGAATCCTATACAATTCGTTCATTTTATTTTTTAGCAGCCGGGGCTTTTGCAGCAGGAGCAGCAGGAGCAGCTTCAGCTTTTGGAGCTGTAGTGGTTGCAGCAGCTTCTTCCTGTTTAAGCTGGCGTGTCATCGTTACCGATGCAATGGGAATACGGGGAGAGTTCATGATTTCCATATTGTCGGCAACTATATCTTCCACCCTAAGGTTTTCATTGAGTTCAAGCCCGTTAATATCCACTTCAATATGTTCTTTGAGATACTTTGGTAATGTTTTTACTTTAACGCTTTTCATTTTAGTTACCAGCTTACCACCGGCTTTAACACCGGCCGGGGTACCCACATATTTCAGCGGAAGTGATGCAATCACTTTTTTATCCTCCACCAGTTCTAAAAAGTCAACATGGGCCAGGGAGTCGGTAACTTTATCAAATTGCAGATCTTTTAAGATGCATTTGTAACTGTTGCCGTCAACTTTTATATCTGCAAGTAAAAACTCAGCAGTATAAACAATGTTTTTAAAATCTGCAGCCGGAGCAGCAAAATTAACTTCTGATTTACCACCGTAAATTACAGCGGGCACCATTTGCTGAGAGCGAAGTTGGCGGGTGGCTTTTTTTCCGCTTTCGGTCCTCAGTTGTCCTTCAATTGTAATTGATTTCATTGATTTATTGTTTAAAAAATTTGAGGCGCAAAGCTAATTAAAAATGGCGGTTCTACCGCCATTTTATGAATAATAATTAATCCTTTATTTTTATAACTACTTGATTTACATTGATTTTTTTAGCCTGTTTCGTATAAATAAGCTATTGATACTCTTATTTTCATAGGCATTTCTAAGGGCTACTGCAAAAAGTTCATCGGTGGAAAGCACTTTAATTTTATCGGATTGGGCTTTTAAAGGAATGGTATCGCATACCACCAACTCTTCCAAAACACTGTTACTGATTGTTTCGTAAGCTTTACCACTTAGCACCGGGTGCGTACAAAAGGCCCGTACACTCCTGGCGCCTTTTTCCTTCATTAATAAAGCACTTTTGGCAAGAGTGCCACCGGTATCGCAAATGTCGTCAATCAACACAATATCCCGGTTGCTAACATCGCCAATTACCACCATGCTGGCTATTTCATTTGCCCTTTTGCGGTGTTTATCACAAATCACCATATCGGTTTCAAAAAATGAAGCTACTTCCCGAATCCTGTTGGCGCTGCCTACATCCGGCGCTGCAAAAGTGAGGTTGGGTAAATAAAGGCTTTCAATATAGGGAATAAAAATGGCCGAAGACTCCAGGTGATCTACCGGAATATCAAAATAGCCCTGTATTTGAGCAGCATGAAGGTCCATGGTTACTACCCTGTCGGCGCCGGCAGCCATAATCATATTGGCTACAAGCTTTGCACCAATGGCTACCCTGGGTTTATCTTTCCTGTCCTGCCGGGCAAAACCATAATAAGGGATAACAGCAATTACTTTGTATGCCGATGCTCTTTTAGCCGCATCAATCATCAGCAGCAGTTCCATTAAATTATCTGCAGGGGCAAATGTGCTTTGAATTAAAAACACAAAGCGGCCACGGATACTGTCCAGGTACTCTACGCCAATTTCGCCATCACTAAAACGTTGTATATTTACTCTACCTAAAGGTTCGCCGAATTTTCGGGCAATTTTTTCGGCAAGATATTGTGATCCGGTTCCTGAAAAAATTTTAGCGTTAGATTCCATTTGCAAGTAAAATTATCCGGGGTGAATTGATTTGCGAAATTACAGTTAGTTCATATTAATATCCGTTTTTATTATGGAAAAATTTTCATCATCACAGGGTTCCATTAAAACCTGGGCCGCAGATGACCGTCCCAGGGAAAAAATGATGCTTAAAGGCGCAGTGGCATTAAGTAACTCCGAACTGCTGGCTATTTTAATTAATCATGGCAGCAAAACCCGCTCTGCACTGGACCTGGCTAAAGAAATTCTACTTTTAGGCGCTAATAACCTGAATGAACTGGGCAAACTATCTATTACTGATTTTCAAAAAGTGAAAGGCATTGGAAATGCTAAAGCAATATCTATTGCCGCAGCATTGGAGTTGGGCAGGCGGAGGTACAGTGAAGAAATTTTAAAGCGCACCAAAATAAACAGCAGTTCCGAAATTGCCGGGTACTTAAAAACCCTCCTTAAAGATTTCAATTACGAAGTATTTGTAGCCCTGTTCCTGAACCGTTCCCTAAAAATTATCAGCTACGAAATAATAAGTAAAGGCGGTATTAGCGGCACCGTTGCAGATCCCAGGATTATTTTAAAAAAGGCTTTGGAAGCCGGGGCCTCTTCCTTAATTATTTGCCATAACCATCCTTCGGGCAATTTACAACCCAGTAAGCAGGATGATGCGCTCACTCAAAAAATTAAAACAGCATCCCAATACCTGGATATTAATTTGCTGGATCATATCATTGTAAGCGAAGAGGGCTATTACAGCTATGCTGATGAAGAGAGGATATGAGGAGGGAGGAGATAGAAGGGAAGAAGATAGAATACAGAAGGTAGAATTATTAATTTTCTAACATTTCATGTTCCGGGCAATCTACCCGAAGATCATTAGCTGCTAAGGTTGTTTGCAGCAAATTACAATAATGTTTGCCATTCTTTTTTTGATAATGTGTACAGCTAAAACACATACGTTGAAGGGTAATAATTCCTTTTTGATTAAGATCAAAAATTAAATCGAGTAAGGCGGAAAGAACCAGTTCTTTTTTTTCGCCGGATATTGCAGCCAAAGGTTTTTCAATATCCAGGGCAAAGTTGGCCGATTTTTCGGCAATGCGTTTGCCCGAAGCCGTTAAGGCAATATTGTAGCTACGGGAGTCTTCAGTATCGGCTATTTTTTTTACCAACCCTTTTTGAACCAGCACTTTTATACTGTCGCTCATGGTGGGTTTGCTCAGGTTAAACTCCTTAGCCAGGTAGCTTATAGTACATTTATCTGCAGTATGAAAAAGTAAAAAAATAAGCGCCTGAATTTGAATGGGGCTTAGTGCATTTTCTTTGCTCTCATTCCAAAGTAATACCCTGAAAGCCTCAGAGATACGTTCTAACGCCACAACAATTTTGCGGTCAATTTTTTGCTGTTGCCGGTTTACATCAAATACCGATATCATTTAATTGCAATTTTCCATCTCAAAGATAAAGTATCCCAATGAGGCAATGGCAGCTTCCCACTCTGGTTTTAAGGATTCCACATGGCAAAACCGGCATTCTTTTGCCGTTAGCTGTTGCCCCTCCTGGTTTTTTTGTTTAAGATATTCTTTACCAAAAGCATGAATTACATCTTCATCATTTATGGTATCGGGCGCAATAATGTCAAAGTGCATAATGCTTCCGTCTTTTTTGGTTACATAAGTATCCCATACGGTTACTTTCATAATAAAAATTTAAAAACCCCTGCAAGATGGCCCTGAGGAAACCTTGCAGGGATGAAATAAAATTAACCCCTAAGATCGGCCATTGAGGCGCCAAAATTCAAATGAAGCACATTACCCGTAGGTGTAAGTAATGCCGGAACAGACTTAACGCCTTTGGCTTCTGCCTCGGCAATACGGTTCTTTTGCTCACCCAAATGCACCACTTCTACATTTTGACTGCCAATGAGTGGAACAATTTCCTGCTCGGCGCTAACGCAAACAGGGCAACCTGCATGATAAAATACTGACTTTGCCATAGTATTACAATTTTTTTAAATGATGGGCATTATTGCCTTCACAAATATAGTTAGGTTTCCTAACTAAAAAAATAATAATTTTAAAGCTCAGCACTTTTTAAGGGCCGTTCCTTTATGGGCAGCAATATGATCGGTTTTCAGGCTTTTAATTTCATATTGCGGATCAGCCGGAGTGGCGTGATGGATATAGCCTTTAAACGTAAAAGTATGGGTATGTACTTTTATGATAATCCCCGAAACCATTCCGGCTTCAGAGTTCCAGCATACGTTGTCCCCAATTTTAAAATTTGCTTTATGGCTCATTGGAATAAGGATAAAATAAGTTATCGTCAAAATAAAAGACCCGGTCTTCTACAATTCGTGCCGGCGATGTATAAGGATGCTCTTCAACCTTTCCCTTATTCATAATATGTAAAACGCACCAGCCTTTTGCCTTTAGGTAATCCGAAACCATGGAACGATGGCAACGCCACCACAGCGCTTCCGAACACATAAATGCCGTAGTGCGTTTTAAAGCAATCTCCTCTAATTCTGAAACGGCAATTTTAAACGCATCGGTCTCCATATAATCGGCATAGGCCCTAAACGAAGCATTATGCCAAAGATTATTTTTTGATTGTGGCGAAACTTTTCTTCTTCCGCCAAGCCCCGGAAGATGCACATATTGTATAGCAGTATATGAGAGCGTAGCCTGCATATTCTCTTCGTTAAACCAGGGAAATTTACGAGAGCCTGGAAAATGCCGTATATCCGCTAAAACCTCAATATGAAACGCCTGCAACAGTTCCAAAAACCACTCCATGCTATGCGTAGAATGGCCAATGGTATAAATAGTTGGTTTAGGGTTGTTTTTCATTGCTCATTATTGAAAGCCATAATGTATTTATCAATATACTGTTGCTGATCTTTTAATTTATATTGTTGAATAAAACGTGGATGTTCCAGAATGGTCATTTTACCAAATAAGGGTGTTTCTTTATTAAGGTTATTAATAAATGTTGCATTTTTTTTCCCCAGTATAAAAACCTCCTCTGTTTCAAGGCCCATACGGATATGCTTTTTTAAGGTTTCCATC
>JAFDZZ010000136.1 GCA_018266715.1 Bacteroidota bacterium | reverse complement strand
GGAGAAAAAACAAGGCAAAGGCATTTGCAATCATCGGCCTCTTTACTGTTTAATGTATTTGAAACCTATGATGCGGATAATTTATTAATCAAACAGGCTTACCGTGAAGTACTGGAGCAGCAAATGGATGAAGCCCGGCTCAGGGATATGTTGCGCCGGATAGCCGGGGGTAAAATTAAGATCACAAATCCGGTTCAACTTACCCCATTTTGCTTTCCCATAAAAGTGGACAGTATGAGGGAAACGATCAGTTCGGAACAGTTGGAAGACCGAATTCATAAAATGAAAGAAACTTTAAAAATATAATGCGTCAATAAAGCATCCGCACTTTTATGGTTTCCTTTATACTTTTTAATAACTCAATTGCTGTAGTGCTCAACGTATCTTCCACATCCAATACCACATAACCAATGGCATCGTTGGTTTTTAAATATTGCCCCACTATATTTATTTTATGTTTACTCAGCAAGGTATTAACCTGGCTCAAAACCCCCGGCACATTTTTATGAATATGTAAAATACGATGGGCGCCTTCCTGCGCAGGCAAAGCCAATGCAGGAATGGTATGAGAACCGGTTGAAGTGCCTCTCTCCAGGTAATTAAAAAGTTTTATACTTACATCTTCACCAATATTCCGCTGCGCTTCCATCGTGCTACCGCCAATATGCGGCGTAAGAATTACATTAGGCACATTTTGTAAAACGCATGAAAACTTATCCCCGTTTTTTTCCGGCTCATTTGGGAAAACATCAATGGCGGCACCCGATAGATGACCCTTCAACAAAAACTTTTTTAAGGCTTTTAAATCCACCACTTCTCCCCTTGCATAATTAACCAGCACCGCCCCTTTTCTAAAAAAAGGCAAATTATTTTTGTTAATGAGGTTTTTGGTTGAAGCCAGTTCGGGTACGTGCAGGGAAACCACATCGGATTGCTGGAGCAATTCTTTTAAACTTTTGCAACTGGATGCATTACCCAACGGCAGCTTGGTTTCCACATCATAAAAAATCACTTTCATTCCCAGCGCCTCGGCCAATACGCTTAACTGGCTGCCAATATTTCCATACCCGATAATTCCCAAAATTTTCCCTCTTAACTCATGGCTGCCGCTGGCATCTTTTTGCCATGCGCCTTCATGGGCCGCCTTATTTTTATCCAGAACATTTCTTACCAGCATTATAGAAGCGCCAATCACCAACTCGGCTACGCTCCTGGTATTGCTGTAGGGTGCATTAAATACGGCTACCCCACTGCTGGTGGCCTCTTTTAAATTTACCTGGTTTACACCAATGCAAAAACATCCTACGGCCTGCAATTTTTTTGCAGCTAATAATACATCGGCATCAATAGACGTTTTACTCCTGATGCCTAAAATATGCACATCTTTAATGGCTCTAATTAAATCTGTTTTACTTATGGCGCCATTCATTTTCTTTACATTGGTATAACCGGATTTATGAAAATACTGTACGGCCACATCACTAATATTTTCCAGGAAGAGAATATTAATTTTTTCTTTGGGATAACTTGTTGCCTTTTTATCGCTCATACTGTGAAATTAATAGTATTTTGTGCAAAGATATTCTATAGCCCAATATCATTATTTATAACCTGCTATTCATGAAAAGCTATTTTCAAACTTCATGGCTTGCCCGGCATGTAATCATTATAAGCGTTGCCTTGTTACCGGCATGCCAGTTCACCACAAAGCCCAAGACCTTAAACGGCCCTACTTCCGAAACCGATAGCCTTCCCGCTTTGCCCAAATACCATTTACCCGGGCCAGGAAAAATTTCTACGGCAGAAATTGAAAGAATTGGCACGGCATGCGAAGCATGGTATAATCAATCCTTAGCCGGCACGGTTTTTAACGGTGGCATTCTTGTGGCACAAAAAGGAACCATCCTTTTTGAAAAATACCGGGGCTCCCTTCACCCCGGTGGAAACGATACCATTAACGCTAATACCGTTTTTCATATCGCCTCGGTATCCAAAACGTTTACGGCTATGGCCATATTAAAATTATGCCAGGAAGGTAAATTACAATTGGATGAAGAGCTTTCGCACTATTTCCCATCTTTCAATTACCCCGGCGTTACCCTGCGTTGCCTGCTTAGTCACAGGAGCGGCTTGCCTAATTATGTTTATTTTTTAGAAAAACTGGGATGGCCGCAAAACCAATTTGCCCGAAACCAGGATGTAATGGATTATTTAATTTACCGTAAAATTGAACTTACGGATATTTCACCCGCCTGCACAAGATTTTCGTATTGCAATACCAATTATGCCGTGCTGGCGCTACTCATTGAAAAAGTAACGGGTATCTCCTACCCTGCTTATATGAAACAGAACTTTTTTGATCCGTTGGCAATGGATCACAGTTTTGTACTTTCTGCAAAAGATTCGGCAAAAGCCACACCAAGTTTTGACTGGCGGGGTAATGCCATTCCTTTAAACTATCTCGATTTTGTTTATGGCGATAAAAATATTTTCAGCACAGCACGGGACCTTCTAAAGTGGGACCGTTTTTTGAGTTCGGGATTATTATTTACGAAAGAAACCTTGCAGGAAGCTTATATGCCCTACAGTAATGAACATCCCGGAATAAAAAATTACGGATTGGGCTGGCGCATGAATATTTATGACAATGGCAAAAAAATAATTTTTCACAATGGCTGGTGGCATGGTAATAATGCAGCGTTTATTCGCCTTTTGGACGAAGATGTAACCATTATTGCACTGAATAACCGGTTTACCCGGGCCACCTATCATGTTAACCAGTTGGCCAATTTATTTTCCGGGTATTTTATACCTGTGGACGATGAAACGGATGCCGCTTCAAAAGACAGCTTGCTGAAAAGCAATACGGATTCCAGCACGATTCATCATAAAAATGAAGCAAAAACTCCCTACAAAGCGCCGGCAAAGAAAAAGAAAAATTAGCTTTCGGTATTACAGTCCAACCCATTAAAACCTGCTGAAGAAAAAATAATATACCTGGATGATAAAAATTATTGCATTAAACCAAAATAGCCATTGAGGCAAAGTTTTACGTTTGCCCATTATTAGAACCAATACTAAAAAACACAGGGTGATGAATATGGCCGAATAGCCTAAAACCACCAATGTACTTTCTAATGGCCGTAGCGGTAAAGCCCCGGTAAAAGGTTTATCCGGGTTATTCATTTTATAGTTCAGCTCATACCATCTTAATGGTATGGCAACCAGGAAGCAGGTATTGAATACAAAAACAATTTTTGCAAAAAAGCGCATCATCGTTTTATTTTAACGGCCCTACCCGTTCCATCATTTTCTCTACCATTTTATAAGTAGCCGGGCAATAATCAATATTTTGCTTGTGCACATGGGCATAGTCCACCCATCTTTTTTTTGATAAATGAGGAAAGCCCGAACAATCCACCGGCCGTATTGCATAAATGCTGCACTTGTTGGTTTTTAAATCTAAAAACTGGCAGGGTTGAACTTTATTCACCAAATCTTTATTACGGTCTTTCACCAGCCATTTTTTACGAAATACTTCAGGGGTTTCATTAAAATGGGCGGCAATGCGTTTTATATCCTGCTTTGTGAATGTAGGAGTCATGGACTTGCAGCAATTGGCACAACTCAGGCAATCAATATCTTTCCAAACTTCTTTTTCAATAATTGGGGTAAGTTGGTCAATACCCCGTGGTGGTTTCTTTTCTGATTTATTAATAAAACTCCTGAATGTTTTACGATGATAAACTAACCTTCTTTTGAGCGATCGTACAATAGGTGCCTGCATAAAGATTTATAGCAATTAAAAATGCGTAGCAGCGAAATTAATGAATGCAGGGCATACCGTTGAAAAAATATTGAACTTTGAGTTTTCACATCTAATTTTGAAATGCCAATAACACGGGACTAAAAATGTGGGAACCGTATATAAAAGGATATAAAGCTTGGTTGCAATTGGAAAAATCACTTTCCGATAACTCTGTTGCGGCCTATATACACGACCTGCAGAAGTTTGTAACCTATTTACAACTGCATCATGAAACCCTGAGGCCTGAAGCCATTCAATTAACACACCTGGAGCAGTTCATTAAATGGATCAACGGGCTGGGCATTGCGGCTGCTTCGCAGGCAAGGATCATATCGGGCCTGAGGAGTTTTTTTAAATATGCGGCACTGGAACAAATTTGCACACAAGATCCCAGCCTGTTGCTTGAAGCGCCAAAACTCAAACGTCATTTACCCGATACTCTTTCTTTTGAAGAAATAGAAAAACTGATTGGCGCAATTGACCTTAGTACACCCGAAGGGCAGCGAAATAAAGCCATTTTAGAAACCATGTACAGTTGCGGGTTAAGGGTAAGCGAACTGGTAAATTTAAAAATCAGCAACCTCTTTTTAGATGTGGGTTTTATAAAAGTTACCGGCAAAGGCAATAAGGAACGGCTTGTACCCATTGGCAGTGATGCCATAAAATATATCAACATCTTCCGAAACAGTATTCGAAATAAAATTTCCATTAAACCCACCGAAGGCGATATCCTTTTTTTAAACCGGCGGGGCAGCCGGCTCAGCAGGGTGATGATTTTTCTCATCATAAAAGATTTGGCAAAAAAAGCCGGAATTTCAAAAAATATATCCCCACATACGTTTCGCCATTCATTTGCCACGCATTTGGTAGAAGGTGGTGCCGATTTAAGGGCGGTACAGGAAATGCTCGGTCATGAAAGTATTACCACTACCGAGATATATACCCACCTCAACAGGGATTTCCTCAGAGCCACGCTGGAACAATTTCATCCAGCCTTTCATACAAAATAATCGGTTTTAAACCCTGCAAAAACCGTATCTTGCGGCCTGATTTTTTTAGTAGAATTGTAAGGATTTATGAAATTAGATGTATTGGCAATTGGCGCCCACCCCGATGATGTGGAACTGGGTTGTGCCGGCTTATTGCTTTCCGAAAAAAAACTTGGAAAAAAAACCGGCATCATTGACTTAACCCGTGGTGAGTTGGGTACCCGTGGTACGATTGAAACAAGAAAGAAGGAAGCAGATGCGGCCTCGGCAATTTTGCAATTAGATGCCCGTGAAAACCTGGGAATGTCCGACGGTTTTTTTCAAAATGATGAGCAGCATCAACGAAAATTAATTACGGCTATTCGTAAATACCAGCCTGAAATTATTATTTGTACTGCGCCGGAAGACCGCCACCCCGATCATGGACGAAGCTCAAGACTAATTGAAGATGCGGCTTTTCTTTCGGGATTAAGAAAAATTGAAACCACGGAGAATGGAAAAGAGCAGGAAATTTGGAGGCCAAAATATGTATTTCATTTTATCCAGGACCGCTACCTGACCCCTAACTTTGTGTACGACATCACACCGTTCTTTGCAAAAAAAATTGAGGCGATTAAGGCATTTAAAACCCAGTTTTTTGATGAAAATTCCAACGAACCGGAAACCTATATTTCCAAGCCGGGGTTTTTGGAAACCATAGAACACCGGGCCCGGATGTTTGGCCAAATGATTGGCGTAGATTATGCGGAAGGATTCATCAGCGAAAAAATGATCGGTATTTCTTCATTAAATGCATTAACCCAAAAAATAACATAGATATGAAAATATCCCCAACTCCCAAGTTTAGAAATATTAAAAATTCCAACTTTCACCAGGAACTTAAGAAGCGGGTGCAGGAATATTTTGACCACAATAAAAAGAAGCAAACCGGCAATTTTTCCCTTTATTTTAAAGCCGGTTTGTTTTGGGCAATTTATATTGCCTTGTACATTCATGTGGTATTTTATACCCCAAATGCCTGGTTGGCCATTTTAGAATGCCTGGTAATGGGAGGCGCCACTGCTGCCATTGGCTTTAATGTAATGCACGACGGGAGCCACGGAAGTTTCAGCAGCAGCAAAATTTTAAATAAAATTGCGGCATCTTCGGTAAATGCATTAGGCGCCAGTGTTATTATGTGGAACAATAAACACAATATTATTCACCACACTTATACCAATATTGGCGGCGTGGATGATGACATTGAAATTCAGCCGCTGGTGCGGCTTTGCCCTTCTCAAAAAAGATATTTCTTTCATCGCTACCAGCATATTTATGTTTGGCTTTTATACACCCAATTATACATTATTTGGGTTTTTGCTACGGATTATATAAAATATTTCCGCAAGAAGGTAGGCCCTGTAGCCATTAAAAAAATGAGTACCTGGGAGCATATTTCTTTTTGGGTTGCTAAATTGTTTTTTTTATTCAGTATGGTTGCTTTACCCATTTACATAGTAGGCTTTTTAAGCTGGCTGGTGGGCTTTTTAGTATTGGCTATGTCTGCAGGCTTTATTTTAAGCACGGTATTCCAGCTTGCACACACGGTGGAGCATACCGATTTTCCTGAACCCATTATGCCGGAAAATGACATTGAAAACGAATGGGCCATGCACCAATTGGCTACCACCGCAAATTTTGCAACCAAAAATAAATTAATCAGTTGGCTGGTGGGTGGGCTCAACTTCCAGGTGGAGCACCATTTATTCCCCAAAATTTCGCATATCCACTATCCCGCTATTAGTAAAATTGTAAAGAAAACCTGCGAGGATTTTAATGTTAAGTACATTGAATTTAAGCACATGAGAGATGCCATTATTTCACATACGTTACACCTGAAAAAATTAGGCGTGGTGTAAATGGGCTACAGGATGCCATACAGGCTCCCACCCTTTTCAAAAATTGGATCAATACTGCGCTCTATGGCTTCGTCTTTTTCTAAAGCCGGCGCATGATGTGGTTTTACCCGGGCATCCATCATTAAAGGCCCATGGCACCCCCAATGCTTATGTTGCGTAAAACTTCTTACGCCATAAATATCATGTGATGGGTTGCAACGGGTAAAGGTTACCCACAAAAAATTATGCAGGGATTGTGCCGTAAAAGCCGCATCATCTGCAATTACAATTAAAGGAAGGTTTTGTAAACACTCTGTTTGGCTTGCAAAGTGGTTCTCCAGGTTATGTATTTCAGCACTGGCATTATCGTAATGGGTAAACGGGTTTATTTGAACAACCGCTATGCCCGGCATTACCATTGCAGCATGGGTAATTAAAGAATTTGTATGGAACAGCTCCGGCAAAGCCGTAGCAAGTTCCCTTTTAATATCCCCATAAGCAGCAAATACTACTTTACTGCCGCTATTTAAACCGGTACCGGAATAATCCAACGTATCAATGGTAGTGTTGCTGTAAAAATGTAAATCCCGTGAAAAATCAATGCGCTGTAATACATATTTAAAATACCCGGCAATATCATTACAATGAAGATGATGAGTATCATCAGCAGTAATCCATAAAAACTTTGCAAGGCTCAATTGCCCGGTTCCTAAAATACGATTTGCAATGGTAAGTAATTCTGCCGGTTGCTTTACCGGCATATAAGGTGTGTACCTTTCACTGCCTATTGCCAATAATAAGGGGTGTACACCGGCAGCATCCACCGCATTAATTTCTTTTAAACCCGGAACAATATTTTGCAGTTCGGCATTGCTGATATGATGTATTAATGTTCCAAAGCTGGTATCCTCCTGTGGCGGCCTTCCCACAACAGTAAACGGCCAAATAGCATCCTTTTTGGCAAATACCCGGTTTACTTTTAAAACCGGAAACGGATGTTTTAAACTATAATAACCCAAATGATCGCCAAAAGGGCCTTCAGGTTTATTGTTACCCGGCAATACTTCACCGGTTATCACAAAATCGGCATCGGTGCTAATACAATACCCTTCATGATAACAATATCTAAACCTCCGGTTACCCAGTACGCCGGCAAACATCAATTCACTCATTCCTTCGGGCAATGGCATAACTGCTGCAACCGTATGCGCCGGTGGCCCACCTACAAAAATGCTCACTTTTAAGGGCAACCCTTTTTTATTGGCTTTTGACTGATGTATCCCAATTCCCCGGTGTATTTGATAATGTAAACCCAATTCTTCATTGAGTGTATATTCATTACCATTAAGCTGTATGCGGTACATCCCTAAATTAGAGTGGCCCACACCCGGCTGTTCTATATCTTCGGTATATACCTGTGGCAAAGTAATAAATGCGCCGCCATCCATGGGCCAGTGTTTTATCATGGGCAAATCGGATATGGGAATTTGCTGAAAAAAAACAGGTTTATTTATGGGATTTTTTAATGGCCATGCATGCAGCGAGGCAATACCGGAAGAAATGAGCCTCAGGGGGTTTTTAAATGCACGGGCAGGATTGTTTTTAAGTTCAATGAGCTGCTGTACCGTTTTTAGTGAATGCCTGAAGATATACCGGCTCC
>JAFDZZ010000135.1 GCA_018266715.1 Bacteroidota bacterium | reverse complement strand
ATAATTACCCGGAGTGTTATAGGTAACCAACCCGGGATTTTGTAATGTAGAAGAAGCCGGGTTGCCACCGGGGAAACTCCAGTTCCAGGTAGTGATATTCCCGGTGGACTGATCAGTGAAATTTACCGCATTGCCCACACAAATATTATTACTACTGGAAATTAAATTGGCCACTAATGTAGTGGGTATAAAATAGGATATCGTGCCATTTATAAAATACTTTCCCAGGCTGCCATAGCCCGATTGATAGGCATTTGAAGAACCATCAATATAAATATAATAATTGCCGGGGTACAATAAAAAATTACCGATAGGAGCGTCTAAAAATAGGGATGGGTTGCTGATTCTTAACGTATCGTTCAACTCGTTTTTTAGCATGAGCGCTATATCCAGGTTGGCCTTTAAATTATTAGACCCTATACTATAAGGCAGGGCATTAAGGGTAACATATGCCGTATCACTTAGGGTAAGCTTAAATACATCCACATCGGTATTGGTAGATATAATTCCACTGTCGGAAAAATTATTTCCCGTAATATTTAAAACCGTTGCAGATAAATTATCATTACCGTGATCGTCGGTACGAAAGGCAACGCCCTGGTTGGAAGGTGAAATTATTTGAGTCAAATCACTTTGTGCATAATTACAACCGGCGTTAAAGGCCAGGTTGCTCCAGGTGGTCATATTCCTATTATAGCCTACACCCATTATGGGCGCCCATCCTATTTCTCCCGAGCCTAATCCGTAATAGTACTCATTTATTTTTGTACAGTTTGCATCATACTGGCTATGATGATTTAATGTGAGGGTATGCCCGGCTTCATGTGAGCCGGCTTCTGCAGCATTATACTCGTTCCCTAATGCGTTTACAAAAACAAAACACACTTTATTGGCTATACCTCCAAAAGTGCTTAGGTAAGCCACACCACCTGCCGGATTGGGATACCAGCTACTGGAAGGTGTAAATAAAACCCGCATTCTTTTTTGCAATGGGGCCGTAATAAAAACTAAAGAATCGGTTGTGATATTAATATTAAATGGCCGGAAATCTTCTGCCATCATATTAAACACCGTTTCAATTTGCGCATTGTTATATCCTGAAGCTGCACAATAAATGGGGTTCCCACTATTAAAACTACTGTTCCATGCGGTACCGGAAACGGTATAGCCATCAAAATCGAGAAAGATTACATGATCGGCGCCGGGTAAACTATTGAACACTGGCACTTCGGCAGAAGCCCGGAAGAGTGAGCATAACAATAAAAAATAAAAAAATAAAAATTTCCTCATCACAGGGTGAACGATGCTTTAGTCAGTAACGATAATGTTGTTTTTATCGGTTTTTTCAAAAAAAACCTGCCCGTTGGATGCCGTAATTTTGAATGCCGTATTTTTTCTTTCCGAAACAATTGATCCTTCATAAACAAGGGCGCCCGGTTGGTCCATTTGAGTAATGGTAATCACTGCATCTTCCATACCTTTTAATGTGCCGCCAATGGTTCGTACTTTTTCTTCATTCCACTCATTCATGTTTACCAAAATTTCCAGCTGCCCAATACCTTCTATATTGAGTGTGGCGGTTTGCCCTTTTGTTGATGAAAACAGGTTATTTACCGCCCTTTCATTTACGGCAATCCTGGAAGAATGGGTATTAAAAAGTTCTTTAGCAGTATTTTGAGCAAAGGTTGCATAACCGGTAAAGCAAGCGAAGAAAAGCAATAATTGTTTTTTCATGTGTAATTTAGTACCTGATATATTGTAAAAATATATAATTGTTTTTACATTTTCTATTAATAGAGCAAAAATATCTTCCTCAATTGCTTAATTAAACCAGTTATACATCATGACTTATCCGGATATTTTACCCAATCAAATAAATGATGTTGTACAGCAATCGGCCAATGCCTTTATGATTTACAACCAATACCCATTGCAGCAAAGGGTTGAATTATTATATACCATTGCACATCTACTGGATCAGGAATCTGAAACCCTAATAGCATCTGCTGCATCAGAAACACAACTGTCCATTACGAGGTTAAAAGCAGAACTCAGCCGAACCTGCTGGCAGTTAAAAAGCTATGCAGATTATTGTAAAAGCGGGCAAAGTCTACAAATAAGAATAGATACCTGCGAAGAAAATAATCATTTGAACGATTTGCGTAAAATGCAGGTTCCTTTAGGTCCGGTGGCCATTTTTGGAGCGGCAAATTTTCCTTTTGCCTATTCCACGGCTGGCGGTGATACGGCCAGTGCATTAGCCGCAGGTTGTACCGTAATTGTAAAAGCGCATCCCAGCCATGCCCATACAAGCCAGCTTATTGCCGATATAATTACAGCAAGCTTAGCGCTACTAAACATGCCGGAAACCATATTTCAACATATACATGGCGCTTCATATGAAGTGGGAAAAGCTTTAGTTTCTCATCCATTACTTAAAGCAGTAGGTTTTACCGGCTCACAAAAAGGCGGAAAGCAAATTTATGATTGGTGCCAGCAACGGCAGCAACCGATACCGGTGTTTGCCGAAATGAGCAGCATCAACCCCATATTTATGCTACCCGAAAAATTGCATACAGAAGCAGAACCTTATGCCAAACTATTTGGGGCATCCATCAGTAACAGTGCCGGGCAGTTTTGCACTTGCCCCGGTATCATTGTTGGGATTAAAAGTGAAGGTTTTGAAAAATTCATGAGGGCGCTTTCACAAAATGTTTCAACGCTTGCAGCAACTCCAATGCTTAACAAGGGTATTTTTGAAAATTATCTAAACACAAAAGATACAGTGATACAGCAAGAAACCGTACATGAATTAAATAACCCCAGTTGTAATGCCAATACTAATGAAGTTGCCCCGGCATTGGCCCGGGTAAATGCACAGGACTTTATAAAAACGCCACAATTCATGCAGGAGGTTTTTGGACCATTTGCCCTCTTTGTACAATGTAATGATGAAAAAGAAATGCTTTTAGTGGCACAACAATTAGAAGGCCAGTTAACGGCCTCGGTAATTGCCACAGAGGAAGAAATGATCACCCACAAAGCATTAATAAGCGCTTTAATACAAAAGTGTGGACGATTTATTTATAACGGTGTTCCCACCGGTGTACAGGTAAGCCTGGCCATGCAGCATGGCGGGCCTTTTCCGGCAACAACCGACAGCCGGTTTACAGCTGTAGGCGGGGATGCCATTACCCGGTTTACAAGACCTGTTTGTTTTCAAAATTTACCCCATCATCTTTTACCCGATGAATTAAAGCCGGGTAACCCATTACAAATTTGGAGAACCATCAACAATATTCCCGGAACGAAATAACCTGCTCCTTTTTATCAAAAAGTTGAAGGAGGACTTTGGGCTTGCATTTTTCTTGTTAAATAAATACTCACTAAAAGAGAGCTGATTAAATAAGCCAGCACGGCATAAGGTAACCCGGTAGCCCAACCGGATAAACCAAACCAATCGCCGGTAAAAAAAATAATTCCTGCGCCCATTGCAAATTTTAATGCCTCAAAAACCCATGAATTTTTATTAGCGTCCATCCAATCGGTTAAGGCATAAATATAGATAAATACAAAAGCACCATAAACAAACATTTGCGGAGACCCTATGGTAGCAATATTTCCAAAAAGGTAACTCAACAGGAGCAGTAATACCAGCATTTGAAACCAGCACCAAAATAGGGTAAAGCCATTAGCAGGTGTATCGTATTTCTCAAAGTGATAAACATCGTTAATGCTGTACACCGGAAATTTTTGCTTTACATCTTCAGGCCGCCAGCCGGTAGGTTTATAAAATACTTTAAACTTATCCTTCCAGTGTTGCGTATGCCAGGCATCTTTAATGAGCAGGGCCAGGTGTTGAAAATTTATTTTAATAGGGTTCCAGGTTCGTGCCGGCCGGGTAACTCCATATACCGGGGGCACATCTTTTAATTCGGCCTGGAAGCTGCCAAAGATTTTATCCCAAAAAATAAAAATCTGGCTGAAATTCTTGTCAATATATTCAGGATTGATGGCATGGTGCACCCGATGATGGGAAGGCGTTACAATAATATGTTCCAAAAAGCCCATTTTTTGAATATGCCGGGTGTGATACCAAAACTGTGCAAAAAGATGCAAGGGTGCAACTATTGCAATTACTTTGGGCTCAATACCCAATAAAGCCGCAGGCAATAAGAGCAGGGCAAATAATTTAAAAAAAACCGAAATGCTTTGTCGTAATGCACAGGCCAGGTTAAATTCTTCGCTGCTGTGATGAATCACATGGGCATTCCAAAAAAAATTTACTTTATGCTGCAAGGCATGCACGGCATAACCGGCAAAATCCAACAGGATAATGATGATGACATAGGTTACCCATGTGGTTCCAATGTGCGTAACCGCCCAATGCCGGTACATCCATTCGTAACTAAGGATGGCAATACTTAATCCCAACACATCTTTGGTAACATTGGTTACCCCGCTGGCCAGGCTGCTAATGGCGTCCATGGTTCTCACCGTTTCAAATCCCTTTCTCCACCCATACCATTTTTCAAAAATAACCAGTACTAAAAATGCCGGCATGGCAATCAGTAATATTTTTCCGTAGGTTTCCATTTGAAATTGCTTCCTGTAAATTTACGCTATTTTACAAGCCCAGGCAAAAAGAAGGGAACCGGTAAAATTTGGGATACAGCAGCAACCACAGCGTTAACCGGGGTTTTTTACTACCTGTTTTTTTACCATGGCCGATAAAGAGGCCAAAACCAGGTTGATCATACTCAAGGCAAGAAGGGCTATAAGTGCAGGCTTTTTAATGGGGCAATAAGCGCCATAGCAGGAAGAAAATAAAATAAAGGTTTTAACCATGTAAGCGGCCAGTAAACCACTCATAAAAAATCGAATGGCCTGCAATACTTTATTCTTAAAAATATAGCCGGCAATACAACATACCGAAAAGAAGATGAGATATTTTCCGGGCTTACCATAAACCTGGTTTTCAGAAAAAAAACCGTTAAACGTTTTTTGCAAATCCGGGTAATACGCCCAGGGCAAAAAGCAACAGATGATGATAACCGTGCAACATACGATACCGGCCAATGGAAAATATTTCATACGAATAAAAAAGCCCGCAAGGTTTCACTTACAGGCAAGTTTTGAGGTCCCTAGCGGATTCGAACCGCTGTAGAAGCTTTTGCAGAGCT
>JAFDZZ010000134.1 GCA_018266715.1 Bacteroidota bacterium | reverse complement strand
CCATTTAACCTGGATTTGGAGAAAAATTTTATGGCTTATACCCGCCTTAGCCAAAAAATAGAACAATTAATGAAGTATTAAGGGCGTTTATTTATTCTTCAAAAAGGCCTTCTCCCTGCCGTATTACCTGCCAATTATCGGTGCTGCAATCCACTACAGTAGAAGGGGTCATTCCTCCTATTCCACCGTCAATTATAAAATCTACTTTATCACCAAAAATTTCATCAATAATTTCGGGGTCGGTATAATCCTCTACCCGGTCTCCCGGCAAGGAAGCGCTTAGTACCGGATGGCCAACAGCCTGGAGCATTTTCCGGCATATTTCATTATCGGGCACCCTAAGGCCTATGGTGGATCGTTTGCTCTGTAAAAACCTGGGCACCATTTTACTGGCGGGTAAAATAAAAGTAAAGGGCCCCGGAAGATAGGATTTTAGCATTCGGTACAAGGGCGTATTAATGCTCTTGGTATATTCACTCAAATGGCTCAAATCGCTGCATAACAGGGTAAGCAAATGCTTTTTGGGATCAGCGTTTTTTATACGGGCAATGCGCTCAATGGCTTTGTGTTCAAAAATATTACAACCTATTCCATAAACACTGTCGGTAGGATAAATTACCACGCCACCCTGTAAAAGGCAGTCGGCTACCTGTTGAATGAGCCTGGGTTGGGGGTTTTGAGGGTGTATCCTTAATAACATTAAAATGATTGGCGTGGCATTGCGTAAAACACAAGGCAATTTAAATTTTATCCTCTACTTTTGCAGCGTTTTTTATTTTAAAACAAATACATTCAGCACTATGTCACTGATCACTGTGGGTACCATGGCTTTTGATGCCATAGAAACACCTTTTGGAAAAGTAGATAAAATCGTTGGCGGATCAGCAACCTATGTTGCCTATGCTGCCTGTAATTTTATAACGCCGGTACAGCAAATATCCATTGTAGGGTATGATTTTCCTGAAGCAGAAATGAAAAGCCTGCAAAGCCGTGGCGTACAAACCGAAGGCGTAGAACGGGTAAAAGATAAAAAATCTTTTTTCTGGAGTGGAAAATATCATATTGATATGAACACCCGGGATACCCTGGTTACCGACCTGAATGTACTGGAAGATTTTAACCCCATCGTACCCGATAGCTACCAGGGATCAGAGTTTTTATTACTGGGCAACCTAATGCCAAAGCTTCAGTTAAGTGTAATTAACCAATTGAAAAAAAGGCCACGCCTGATTGTGATGGATACCATGAATTTTTGGATGGATGTTGCCCTCGATGATTTAAAAGTGGTATTAAAAAAGGTAGATGTTTTGTTGGTAAACGACGGGGAAGCCCGGCAACTCAGCGGCGAGGTTTCGCTGGTAAAAGCAGCAAAAGCTATTATGGCCATGGGCCCTAAATACTTAATCATTAAAAAAGGTGAACATGGTGCTTTATTATTCCATGAAAACAGTGTGTTTTTTGCACCTGCCTTACCATTGGAAGAAGTGTTTGACCCAACCGGCGCCGGAGATACGTTTGCAGGAGGGTTTACCGGGTATTTAGCTAAAGTGAAAGATATTAGTTTCGATAGTATGAAAACGGCGATTATTGTAGGTAGCGCCATGGCAAGTTTTTGTGTTGAAAAATTTGGCCCCGAAAGATTGAAAGAAATAAATGCAGATGATATTACTGCCCGTATCAACGAATTTGTACAATTGGTAAATTTTGATATTGACCTTATAGGGTAAGAAAGCGTTTAACTAAGTTGCTTTATAATTAACTTTGAATTGAAGCGATTAAAGCAATGTACAACCAAAGCCAGTCACAACTATTACAGGAGCAAACCCGCCAATGGATTGCCCAAAAAGAGCATAAAAATATTGAACATAAAATTGAGGAAGATATTGAAGGCCTGCGAAACGTATTGCGTTTTCATGAATACCGCTATTATGTGTTAAATGATCCGTTATTGGCCGATGCAGAGTACGACGTTCTTTATAAGCTGCTCGAAAAATTTGAATTACAGCATCCCTCGCTGGTTACGGCCGACTCCCCCACTCAAAGAGTTGGCATTGCTTTAATAAAAGATTTTCCCAAAAGGCAACACCTCGTTCCAATGCTTTCATTGGAAAACTCGTATAATGCCGATGACCTGCTCGATTGGGACCGTAAAGCCCGTGAATTAAGCAGGTTAGACACTATTGAATATTGTGTAGAGCCAAAATTTGACGGGGCAAGCATTTCGGTTATTTATGAAAATGATTTATTCACCCATGGCGTTACCCGTGGCGATGGCGAAACAGGAGATGACATTACACCCAATGTAAGGCAAATAAAATCACTGCCCCTATCGGCCTCGTTCAGCAGTTATGGAATTGCACAAATTGAAATTCGTGGAGAAGTGCTGATGAATAAAAATAATTTTAAAAAATATAATGAAGGCCTGATGGAGGAAGGAATGCCCCCTTTAGCCAATCCCAGGAATGCCGCTGCAGGCAGCCTGAGAATTAAGGAAACGGCCGAAGTGCGAAAAAGGAACCTCGAAGCTTTTTTATACCATGTAAGTTTTTTTACCCTTTACCCATTGCCGTTTTCCCTTAAAGGAAATACCATTCAAAAGCCGTTGTATAAAAAACCGTTAACGCATAGTGCCATGCTGGAAATGCTGTGGAACCTGGGTTTTCGCAGCCCCAAAAGCGAAATGAAGGTGGTAAAAGGAATTGATGCCGTTATAAAATATATACAGGAGTATGAAGAAAAAAGAGACAGCCTGCCCTATGAAATTGATGGCATGGTGATAAAGGTTAACGACCTGGATTTGCAGGAAAAATTGGGAATGACGTCTCATCACCCCCGGTGGGCCATTGCTTATAAGTTTAAAGCACGGCAGGCCAGCAGCAAATTGATTGCGGTGGATTTCCAGGTAGGAAGAACCGGGGCGGTTACCCCGGTTGCTAAAATACAACCGGTGCAGGTAGGCGGGGTTACCGTTAGCAGTATCTCTATTCATAATGAAGAATATATTAAGGAGAAAGATTTACATCTTGGAGACAGCATATTAATTGAACGAAGTGGGGATGTAATTCCGCAGGTTGTAAAATCCCTGCCCGAACTTAGGAATGGAACTGAAAAAAAAATTGTTTTTCCCAAAAAATGCCCCATATGTAATGAGGCTTTGTATAAGCCGGAAGATGAAGCCGTATGGCGCTGTACAAACATCAATTGTGAAGCCCAGGTTGTGGAACGCATTATTCATTTTGCCAGTAAAAATGCCATGGACATTCGCAGCCTTGGCGATGCCAACATCAGGAAGTTTTATACACTTGGATTATTAACATCTATAACCGGTATTTATGAATTTCCTTTTGATGATTTGAAAACCCTTGAAGGCTTTGGCACAAAGTCAATCGAAAATCTGAAAGCTGCCATTGAAAACAGTAAACAACAGCCGCTGCACAGGCTTATTTATGCACTGGGCATACGTTACGTTGGCGAAACAACAGCCAAATCCCTGGCACAGGCGGTTGAAAATATTTTTGATCTTTCAGGGTACAGTTTGGAAAAATTACAACAGGTAGAAGATATTGGCATAAAGGTAGCTTCCAGCATTTTCGACTTTTTTAAGAATAAGGATAATATTAAAATGCTGCACAACCTTGAGCAGGCGGGAGTAAATGTACAAGCATCCAAAACCGTTGTTAAAAGCGGCAACCTTTCCGGCCAATCGTTTTTATTTACCGGCACATTAGAAAAAATGAAGCGTACCGAGGCGGAGGAATTGGTGGAGAAAAACGGCGGTAAAATTTTAGGGAGCGTAAGCAGTAAATTAAATTACCTGGTGGTGGGTGCCGATGCAGGCAGTAAATTGGAAAAAGCCAAAAAAATTACTACGGTAAATATATTATCAGAAGATGAGTTTTTAAAACTGGTTCAACAAAAGTAAACGTTTAGTCATGCTTCAGCCTTCCACAATAAAGTTTTTATCCCAACTCCGCTCCAATAATAATAAACCCTGGTTTGATGGCCACCGCATGGAGTATGAAAAAGCTAAAGAAGATTTTTTAGGCCTTGTTCAGCAAATTTTGCAGCGCTCCCCAAAATTTGATAAAAGCCTGGAGAACCTTCAGCCCAGGGATTGTATGTTTCGCATTAACCGGGATGTAAGGTTTAGCGCCGATAAGATACCGTATAAAAATAACCTTGCCGCTTATTTTAATAAAGATGGAAAAAAAGGGGAAGGTGCAGGGTATTACCTGCATATTGAGCCCGGCAAAAGCTTTATTGGTGTGGGAATATGGCAACCCACACCCGATGTATTAGCCAAAATAAGGCAGGAAATTGATTATAATTTGCCGGCATTTAACCAAATATTGAAGAATGCCACATTTAAAAAGTATTTTCCCGGCGGTCTTTCAATAGAAAATAAACTATCCCGTCCACCCAAAGGATATGACGATGGCAACCCGGCCATAGAATGGCTTAAGCTAAAAAGCTTTATCGTGACCTGCTCCATAAATGATATTTTAATAAAAGAGGAGGGCTTCCCCAAAAAGATAGTGTCAATTTTTAGCGCTGCTTTTCCATTAGTAAGCTTTATCAATAAGGCGTTGGATTAAAAAAAATGGCCAGTGATAAAAATCACCGGCCTTGCTTACCTCTGAAACCACAAGAAAAAATCTTAATGAGGTAATTATAATGATATTAAACAAAAAGAAACAAAAATCCTTAATCTTTGGTGATGATCTTTTACTGGAAACTTGGAATAGAGAAGTGCGCTCTTTTAAAGGCCTTCAGATAAGATAGAATTGGAAGTAATCGTTTTATAAAGGGTGACTGTAAAATTATAATAAATATCCTATTATAATAATTTTTTGAAGGTTTTTTTAATCAAATTTTCTTTTACAACTCTTTTTCAGCAAATTTCATTAAAGTTTTCTTTTTTGTTCAGCCAAAATTAAGGGGGCGTTTTTTTCATAAAGGCACCTGTTTTTGGCATTCCAAAAAGCTTACATATTCCGTCAAGCTTGCATCCAAGGCTACTTTGCTGCGCCCTAAGGGATAATTTGGATTCCATATACTTCAAATGATGCCAGTAGCCGTCGGGTATATATAACATAACCCATTGTTCAGGAATTATTTCATAACTCCTGGGCAGCCCTACTTAAAAAAGCCGTCATAGTCAAAATATTTATAATAAATTAAGCAGGATTCGCCCTATCTAAAATGTTTTAATCTCCCGATAACAATGCAAGGGTTTTTGGTTACGCTTTGGAAGTATATTTTTTTCCTAAAAATCAGGGTTTTAAAATATAAAGGGAAAAAACGAATAACCGTTAGTTTTGCAGGGATAAATGGCTGGAGTTATAACGGAAAAAAACGGATACAAAATAGAAGCCACCATAAAAATGGCTGCGGTGCTTTTTAGAAAAAAGGGTTACCGGGCATCTTCCATGCGTCTAATAGACAGCCAGGCGGGTGTTGAAGCGCCAGGTCTTTATAATCACATAAAAAATAAGGCGCTTGAAGATACTATTGTAAATCAATTGCAATACGGCATAATAGAATAATATGGCAGCACATTTTCATAGTTTAAAAATTAAAGAAGTGACCCGGGAAACACCCGATTGTGTTTCCTTAAATTTTGAAGTTCCACAAACTTTATGGAAAGAGTTTGCGTATAGGGAAGGTCAAAATATTACGATTAAAGCAACACTTAATGGAGAAGAACTGAGGCGTTCCTATTCCATATGTGCTGCGCCCTTTGAGGGCGAACTTAAAGTGGCCATTAAAGCTGCCGATGGCGGGCGCTTTTCCCGGTATGCCCAAACTTTAAAAGCGGGAGAAATTCTTGAGGTTTTGCCACCCGTAGGAAAATTTAACGCCCGGCTGCAGCCGGTTAAAGGCCATTACCTGGCCCTGGTTGCCGGCAGCGGCATCACTCCTGTACTTTCTATATTAAAGCACACACTGCACACCCAGCCACAAAGCAGCTTCACCATAATTTATGGCAATAAAAACCGCAAATCAATTATTTTTTTTGAAGAGCTGGAAGCCTTGAAAAATAAATACCTGGAGCGCCTGAATTTTATTCATATCCTCAGCCGTGAAAAAACCGATGCTTTACTCAATTATGGCAGGATTGGCCCGGCAAAGATTAAAGAACTTCAAGCCATTATTGATTTTTCAAAATTTGACAGTGTTTACATTTGCGGACCCGAAGAAATGATATTTGAGTCTTCGGTTTATTTACAGAGCCTGGGCTATCCGGAAAAAAATATCCATTTTGAATTATTTACCACACCCGGTCAATTAGAAAAACAAAAGGAAGATTTCAAGAAGGAAGCAGTAAAAGACCAGGGGCCCAGGAGCAGCATTACGGTGAAATTAGATGGGCGCAGCTTTTCTTTTGATTTAAGCAAAAAAGGCCAAAGTATTTTAGATGCGGCTTTGGCACAGGGCGCCGATTTGCCCTTTGCCTGCAAGGGGGGTGTTTGCTCAACCTGTAAAGCAAAACTGGTAAGCGGTGAAGTGAATATGGATGTGAACTATGCTTTAGAACCCGAAGAAGTGGAACAAGGCTATATCCTCACCTGCCAAAGCCACCCGGTATCGGAAAATGTAGTAGTGGATTATGATGTAAAGTAAAAAAATAAAGCCCAACATTATGGCAGGCCTTATTGCATGTATGAAGAAGAACTATTGTTTCACAAACCGGGTTTGTATTATAGAATTATTGCTGTAAAGCTGAAGTATATATACGCCTGAACTAAAATGCAATACAGAAACAGGTTCATTCGTGTAATTTATTTTTTTGTTCATCATTATTTTCCCCACTGCGTTTATAATTTTTATCCTGTCATTTGCTTTTGCCCGGGGAATTATATTTGAAGCCGTAACAGGATTGGGCATTATGCTAATGATTTGCCCTTCATCAAAATATACTTTTGCAATATTACTATAGCTGATGTTGCCGTTTTTATCTTCAATTTTCAACCGGTAAAAATTAAAGCCGGTAATACCGGTGATGAGTTCATGACAGCCTGTTCATGTTTTTTAACTAAAATAGGTTTTCGGGGAGTGGAGATTGGCTATTAACCCAATCGTTGCAGGTACTGAAAAGCCTGGGTTTTAGAAAGATTATTTTGACAACTTAGGATTTATATAGCCCTAAAAAAATTACGATTTATCTTTTTAGCCTGTACGTTTTAGAGTACATTTAACCTGTAATCATATTCCCGGGCTGATGAAAAAGTGCATTGTATATTTGTTCTTAGGCTGTTTTTTTAGTGAATATTGCAATGCACAAACCAGGGCAATCAACAACATTTCACAAAAAATTTATGCAGCCAAAGCTGAGGGGCAATTGCTGGAGGCAATTTTGCAATTATGTGAGGAAAGCCAAAGTTTAGACAGGGATACGCTGGACTATTATGCTATCCAAGCCGAAGTATTAGCCAAAAAAATTGGAAGCAAACAGCAAAATGACCTTGCTGCCATTGCCCGTGCCAATGCGTATTCCCGCTGGGGATGGACGGACAGCGCTTTGGAAAAAATTAACCCGGTAATCAGCAGTAATGATGTAAATAAGGTTAAAGAAAGAGAAATTTTTTTTAAAGCCATGCGCCAAAAGGCTTTATACTATGGCACAACGGGAAAATACCCCGAAGCGCTGGAACTATTTTATAAAATTGTAAGCCAGGCAGAAAAGTGTAAAGATACCCTGGCACAGGCCGTTAATTTAAATTCCATTGGCTCCATTGGGTTAATTAATGAAACGCCTCAAAAAACGTTACCTGTTTTCAGGCAGGCATTGAGCAGCCTTTCCACAGAAAAAAAATATAATGCAGCAAAAGCTGCTATTTATGTAAATATGGGTGAGGGCTTTCGCCTTATGCAGCGGTACGACAGTGCCCTGTATTACAATAGCCTGGGGATGCAATTGTTTAAAACTGATGAAAACTTATCTTCCCTGGGCATTACCCTGCAGCGGCGGTCTAATATTTATATAGACCAAAAACAATACCTCAAAGCGGAAGAAATCATCAAAGAACTAATTGTGCTGAGAAAGAGCATGGGGGATGATAAACGTTTTGTAGATGATAACACCACACTCATTGATTTTTACCTGGCCACAAAGCAAGAAGATAAAGCCATTGCTTATTGCAAGGGCCTGCTGGTAACCGGAAGCCTTTATGCAGACAATGGAAACCAGCCTGCGCTCTACTTAAACCAGTTGTCGTTTCGACTGCAGGTTTTAGAAGCACTTGCCAAAAGCTATAAGCAAAAGAATGACCAGGCGCAATATGCCCATACGCTTGAAAGTATTTTGAGTGTAAAAGATTCTATTAATTTACTCAGGCAGGATGAAGGAATTGCAGAAATTAAAACTAAATACGAAGTACAGAAAAAAGAAAACCTCATCATGCAACAAAACTACGATTTGCAAAAAAAGAGTTTTCTTATATATGGTACCATAGCGCTATCACTGGTTATTTTAATTGCAAGTATCGGGTTGTTTCATTTTCATCGTAAACGAAACCGGTTAAAAATGAAGGTGGCGCTTGATGAAGAAAAAAGAAATGCCCACGAAGCCATAAAAGATGCCGAAGAACAAGAACGCAAACGCATAGCTGCAGACTTGCATGATAATATTGGCGCATACGCATCTGCCATAAGAGCCGACGTGGAAAAAATATCGGAATCGGGGCCAAAACCTAACCCATCTTCTTTGAAAAACCTGGAGCAACATTCTCAGGAAATTATCAATTCCCTGAGAGATACCATTTGGGTACTGAATAAAGACAATATCACCATAACCGCCATTAGCGACCGGATAAAAAATTATGTGGGAAAGCTGCTTCCTTCATATCCGTCTTTTCAGATTCAAATTAAAGAGCAAATAGATAATGATATAAAGGTTTCATCAAAAAATGCACTCAATATGTTTCGAATTGTGCAGGAAGCTGTTCATAATGCACTTAAACATAGTGCTGCACAAAATATTAGTATTGCAATTATAAGCAATGATAAACTGGTTATACAGGTATCGGATGACGGGAAAGGGCTGGGTGCAAAACATTCTGTTTCCGGCAACGGTTTAGGCAATATGAAATCGAGGGCTGCTGCGATGGATATGGAAATGGCTGTAGTGGCAAATCCGGGTGAGGGTACCACGGTAATTCTTCAATCCAATACTACAAATTAAGTATTGTAAAGATTTATATAAAAGAGCATTTTGCAAATGAAAATTATTAGATTATGCTTAAGCCTCTAAGAGTTGGATTGGTTGATGATAAGGCAGTAAACCGAACCAGTATTTCAGGAAAATTAAAGCAATTTGAAGATTTGGATTTATGCTTTGTTGCAACTAACGGAGACGATTGCCTGGAGCAATTAAAAGGGCTTCCCCTGGAAAAAATGCCCAAAATACTTTTTATGGATTTGGAAATGCCCAAAATGGATGGCGTGCAAACCATTCATCTTGCAAGGGCGTTATATCCCGAAATTCATTTTATTGTGCTCACTGTTTTTGATGATGATGATAAAATATTTGAAGCCATAAAGGCCGGGGCACACGGTTACTTACTAAAAGACGAAAGCGCAATTACCTTGCATAATGCTATTACCAATGTGTTGGAAAACGGTGGTGCCCCCATGAGCCCGGCCATTGCCCGTAAAGCTTTTGAAATGCTGGGCCGGTCACAAGCTCCTGCAGAAGTAAAAACCCGGCACAACCATATGTTGGATACTATGCTTACCGATAGGGAAAAAGAAATTTTACAGCAAACCATCAATGGGCTGGATGCAAAGCGTATAGCAGCCCAACTCAATATAAGTGTGCTAACCATCCGCAAACATATTGCCAATATTTACCAAAAGTTGCATGTAAACAGTAAAGCCCAAATTATCAGCCTGGCCCATAAAAAAAACTGGGTTTAAAATCCAGTGCGATTTACCGGCATGGTCTCACCGTTAACTAACAGATGTTAGTTTATTATATTAATTTTGTTTCCTAAACTGCCAAATATGGATGCCCCTGATTTTGAAAAAAAGTTTCAGGAAATTATTGACCGGGAAATTAAAATCGAACCCAAAGATTGGATGCCTGAAGCATATCGCAAAACCAACCTTAGGCAAATAAGCCAGCACGCACACAGCGAAATAGTGGGAATGTTACCCGAAGGAAATTGGATAAGCCGGGCGCCTTCTTTAAAACGTAAAGCCATATTAATTGCCAAAGTGCAGGACGAAGCCGGGCATGGTTTGTATTTGTATTGTGCTGCAGAAACACTGGGCTTCGACAGGGCACAAATGATTGACGACCTGCATAGCGGAAAAGCAAAGTACTCATCCATTTTTAATTACCCTACACTTACCTGGGCCGATATGGGTGCTATTGGTTGGTTGGTAGATGGCGCTGCAATTTTAAACCAGGTAATGCTTTGCCGCACCAGTTATGGGCCTTATGCCAGGGCAATGGTAAGAATTTGTAAGGAAGAAAGTTTTCACCAGCGCCAGGGCTTTGAAAGCCTCCTGGTTTTATCTAAAGGAACAGCAGAACAAAAAGCCATGTGCCAGGATGCCATTAACCGATGGTGGTGGCCCAGCCTCATGATGTTTGGCCCCAAAGACAGCGAAAGCACCAATAGCGATCAAAGTATAAAATGGAAAATAAAACGGAAAACCAATGATGAACTCCGTCAGCAATTTGTAAACATGATTGCCGAACAGGTAAAACTTTTAGGCATGACCTTACCCGACCCCGATTTGAAATGGAATGAAGAAAAGAAACAATACAACTTTGGAGAAATTAACTGGGAAGAATTTTGGAACGTAGTAAAGGGAAACGGCCCATGCAATAAACAACGGTTAGACGCAAGGCGTAAGGCTCATGAAAACGGCGCCTGGGTAAGGGAGGCAGCAATGGCATATGCCAAAAAAGCAGCGGCAAAAAAGAAACCGGTTGCTGCCTGAGGAGGCCTTTTATTTTTTAATAGGTTCAAATTTGAAAAATGGGGATGCCCAAAAAAGAAAAAATAACTATTGGGATTACATATTGTAATCGAAAGGAAGTGTTTGCGAATTATGAAAAATGGCTGTCCCATGATGCCTGGAATGCGGATGTTGAAATCCTGCAACTTTCATACGGTAAGAATAATTTAAATGAAATTCTAAATTGCCATGGGCTTGTACTTTCCGGAGGCGTTGATATTCATCCTAAATTTTATGGAAGCAACAATCTATCCTATGATTTTGCTCCGGAAAATGGTTTCCAGGAACAAAGAGATGAGTTTGAAATAAATGCATATAAAGCAGCGTTAAAAAACGATATCCCGGTATTGGGTATTTGCAGGGGGGCGCAACTTATAAATTGTATTTTAGGGGGTAGCCTGATTCAGGATTTAGGTAGCGAATTAAATAGTGTACATAAAAAAGATACACAAGACAAGCTACATCCCGTAAATATTGAAGCCAAAAGTTTATTGGCAGAAATTATTATGGATTCAACGATGATGATTAATAGCGCCCATCACCAGGCTGTAAAATATTTGGGGGCAGGGTTGCGTGTGAATGCAATTTCCAATGAAGGGATATTTGAAGGATTTGAGTGGGAAGAGAAAACAGGCAAACCTTTTTTATTGGGGTTGCAATGGCATCCCGAAAGATTAATGAATGATGAAGTCAAAGAAGATGAACCCTCAAAAAAAATCAGGATGCATTTTGTAAATGAGATCATAAAATCAAAAAATAAAAAATTATGAGCTTCCGGGTAAATAAACTTTTCTACGGCGATATTCCCGAAGAAAAATCAGGAAACAGCAATTACGAAGTAAAACCCGATACGGAGAACTGGCCGTTATGGGAAGTGTTTATCCGGAGCAAACAAGGGCTGGACCATAAACACGCCGGGAGCCTTCATGCCGCAGAC
>JAFDZZ010000133.1:8228-9650 GCA_018266715.1 Bacteroidota bacterium | reverse complement strand
GCCTGTATATTTTTTTCAAAATGCCTTTCTTCTTTATCGGTTTCGGCAATAATTTTTTCCAGCTCTTCTTTTTTAGCCGCCAGGTTGGCTTCTTTGGCGCCTACGGCTTTTTTAGCCGATTCCAGTTGGCGGGCTTTATCCGCTATTTCTTCCGTAGCATCTTTAATATGCTTTTCACAAAGCTTTTCCTGCAATTGCTGCATTTCAATTTCTTTGTTAATGGCTTCAAACTCACGGTTGTTTTTTACATTATCGCTTTGCTTTTCGTATTTTTTGATTAGCGCCTGCGCTTCCTTTATTTCATCTTTTTTCTGTTCAATAAACTCGTTGATGCCGTTAATTTCTTCTTCCACCCTTACCTGCCTGGCATGCAGCCCTTCAATTTCATCTTCCAGGTCTTTTACCTCCATGGGAAGTTCGCCTTTTAAAATTTGAATTTGGTCCAGCTTACTGTCAATTTTTTGCAAACGTACCAGGGAAATTAATTTTTCTTCAATTGAAAAATCCGCAACTTTTGCCATAGAAATTTTTTTGTTTTTTTGTAACCGGCTTTTGTACATCCTTCATCCCCGGTTGTGTCACTCACTTGTGCCGCAGGTATCGCTATTCAACGGTTAAATAAGATACCGCACCGGGTTGCTGTTCAGCGCCGTTTTTTGGACGGCAAAGGTAGGAAAATTTAGCTTTAAAACATCAAAAAGCAGGTCAATCGTAAATTGCTCACTTTCATAATGCCCAATATCGGCCAAAACCAGCCGGTCATCGGCTTCAAAAAATTCATGATATTTTATATCAGAAGTTATAAATATATCAGCCTCCAGTGCAATAGCCGTACCGGTTAAAAAACTGCCTGCCCCACCGCAAACTGCCACTTTACGCAGTTTTTTCTTCAAAACCCGGGTATGGCGTACTACGGGAACCTTAAAAATTTTTTTCAAATTTTCAAGAAAAAGAACGGTTTCAATAGGTTTTTTCAGCTCGCCTACCAGGCCACTACCCACATCCTGGTAAGTATTGGCCAGTGGGTACAGGTCAAATGCCACTTCCTCATAAGGATGCGCCTGGCGCATGGCCGCCAATACCTTTGCCTGTAGCCAGGCCGGAAAAATCACTTCCAGCCTGCTTTCCGGTTCATTATGCCGCTCATTGGGCTTTCCAATAAAAGGATGGGCTTTAGCATTTGCCTTAAAGCTGCCCATCCCTTCCATCGAAAAACTGCACTCACTGTAATTGGCAATATTTCCTGCCCCGGCGGCAAACAAGGCTTCCATAAGTTTTGGCTTATGGATATGAGGTACATACACGGCCAGTTTTTGCAGAAGGCCCTGCTTTGGCGCCAAAATGCGGCGGTTGGTAAGCGCAAGTTTATCGGCTATACGGGCATTTACACCCGCTATCACATTATCTAAATTGGTGTGAATG
>JAFDZZ010000133.1:0-8159 GCA_018266715.1 Bacteroidota bacterium | reverse complement strand
TTTATTTTTTTAAGCCCCCGGAACACAATGGGGTGGTGCGCCACAATAAGGTTGCAGTCTTTTTTAATGGCTTCCTTTACAATGGCTTCTGTGGCATCGAGGCAAATTAACACACCCGTACAGTTCCACTGGGCATTTCCGGTGATGAGCCCGGCATTGTCGTAATCTTCCTGCAATAAAGCAGGGGCATAAAGTTCCAAACTCTTCAATAAATCCTTAATGAGCATATTTTTTCTTTTGCAGGATAAAACTAACAAAAGTATTGGCTAAAATAGAAGTTAAATTTTTTAACCCCAAATGTTCAAAGAGTCACTAAATTTAAAAACCGTTATTTTAGCATGGATAATAAAATCATTATTCATTCAAAGCATCTATTTAACTCATGCTGCTGTCTTAACTAACAACATATTATCAGGTATAGCGTTATACGGTATAAATGTTGCTAAAGATGGAAGCCCCAATGAATAAAGTACACATGCCTCATAAAAGCATTTTTATTAAACTATTTTTTAAATGGCGCTTTGCCGTGGCCTTAGGTGTTGCTGTTTTAATACTTTTCTTATGCGGTTGCAAAAAAATTGTGGAAAACACCCAAATGGATATTGCCCAGCAGTATTTTAAAAACAATATTCTCAACAGCGATTTTGTAATAGACTCGGCCTATAATAACGGAACGGATATTACGAGCAGGTTTACCGGGTTTACCATTAAATTGCTTGAAGGAACCGATTTAACCAGCGGGGTAATAACCGCTAAAAAAGCCGATAGCACCATTTCGGGTACCTGGCTGGCAACAGAACAGTATGGAAAACTAACGGTAGTATTTACCGCCCCACCCAATGGCTTTGAATTCTTAAACCGAAGCTGGCGCTTTTTAGAAAAAAATCTACCTGTAATGAAACTGGCCCCCTGGGGTATGCCCAATCCTGCCGTAACAAGGCTATATATGAGGAGGCTTTAACCCCTTTTTAATGTGGATAAATAGGGCAAAGGCTAAAAAATAATTTAGCCCAATACCCGTTGTATATCTAAATTCACCTAACCGGAATTATAACCAGCTTAAAACACCAAAAACCCCTTAACCTTTTTCATCAATTTTAATAACATTAACAATTAATGTAATTTATGCCAACTTACATGGGGCAAAATTATAAATAACATAATGCCCGGCATCCCTAAGGCAAAATTTTGTTTTTATGGATTGTTTGGATAACGGAGGCCCTGCCGCAAGGCAGGGTTCTCTGTTTTTAAATTATAAAAATGCCCCTTCCTTTACCCTACAATTCTTATATATTCAAATTGTATATTATTCTTATACGATGAGAAGAATATGGGAATCCTGCTACAATAACGTTAAGGTTTTGGAGTTACTAAATGAGAATAATTAAATAAATTTGCAGTTATAGGAATATTTATTACTTTTAATTGAAATTGAAACGCTTAGTTTATATATTAATTTTTACATTAGGAATTAGTTTTACATCAGTTGCACAAAACAGGGTTATTGAAAATGATCCTGCAGGTATGCAACAAAAAATGCTAAAAACCTATCCTAACCCTGCCTCTGTAGTGATCAACTTCAGTTTTCAGCATGGCTATGATAAAACCTATACCATCGAGATTTATAACTTTATTGGTAAAAAGGTACAAGAAATTAAAAATCCATCTTCTCAAGTAAAAGTAAACCTCGATAATTTTTATCGTGGGGTTTATATTTATCAGCTCCGGGATAAATTCGGCTCAATTTTAGAGTCTGGTAAATTTCAGGTAGTTAAATAATTCATCTTTTCCTTAACTTTTTTAGTGCCATTTTGGCTGTACAAAATGTATTGGCAGATTGTTTGACTGCTTACCTTTGCAGCCATAAAAAAATATTGCATCATGAAGGATAAAATAACCCAGCAGGATACTATGAAAGACAGCCAGAATAGCGAGGTAGAATTAGATATTAACTCCGATGCCGAGATTCCGGGAAAAACCCATCTCAACAACCCAATGAAAGAAGATGATGCGGAATTAGCCACTTTAACCAACGAGTTGGAAACCCAAAAAGACAAATATTTAAGGTTATTTGCCGAGTTTGATAATTATAAGCGCCGCACAGCTAAAGAACGGGTTGAATTGATACAAACGGCAGGAAAAGATTTGATTATAAACCTGCTGGATATTTTAGATGATGTGGACCGTGCCGAAAAACAAATGGAAACCACCCCGGATGCACTGCAGGTAAATGAAGGCAACCAACTGATATTTACCAAGCTAAAAACCTTATTACAACAAAAAGGATTAAAAGAAATACAAAGCCTCCATACCGATTTTGATGTAGAAAAACATGAAGCCGTATCGCAAATACAAGCAGGCGAAGCCCTGAAAGGAAAAGTGGTGGATGTATTACAAAAAGGCTATTACCTTAACGATAAACTGATTCGTTTTGCAAAAGTAGTAGTAGGCAATTAAACTTCTACAGAACTAAAAAACTCCCATTACTTTGAAGAGAGATTATTATGAAATATTAGGTGTAGTAAAAAGTGCATCTGCAGAGGAAATTAAAAAAGCCTACCGTAAAGTAGCTTTACAATTTCACCCGGACAGGAACCCAGGCAACAAGGAAGCCGAAGATAAATTTAAAGAAGCTGCCGAAGCCTACGAAGTGTTGAATGATGCCGACAAGAGGGCACAGTATGACCGGTTTGGCCATAATGCATTTGGCAATGGCCGGGGCAATGGCTTTGGTGGTGGCGGCATGAATATGGATGACATTTTCAGCCAGTTTGGGGATATTTTTGGCGACAGTGGTTTTGGAAGTTTTTTTGGCGGTGGCTCATCCCGTTCCCGCCGGGGCACCGGTACCAGGGGTAGCAATTTAAGAGTAAAATTAAAATTGAATTTTGAAGAAATTGCCAAAGGCGCCAGCAAAACCATCAAAGTAAAAAAGAATGTACTGTGCACCAATTGTGGAGGCAATGGCGCCAAAGATAAATCCAGCGTACAAACCTGCAGCAGTTGCCATGGCTCGGGCCAGGTAAGGCGGGTACAAAATACTTTTTTAGGCCAGGTGCAAACCGTTACCACCTGCCCCACCTGCAATGGAGAAGGATCAACCATCATCAATAAATGTACCGCCTGCCGTGGAGAAGGGCGGGTATTTGGTGAAGAAACCGTAAGTATGGATATTCCGGCTGGCGTAAGTGAAGGAATGCAACTGAGTATTTCCGGAAAAGGTAATGCAGGCGAAAGAGGTGGCGCCCCCGGCGATTTGATTGTGCAAATTGAAGAAGAAGCCCACCCACACTTACAAAGAGATGGTTTAAATGTGGCTTTTGAACTTTATCTTTCTTTTCCTGATGCAGTATTTGGCACTACGGTAGAAGTGCCCACTATAGATGGCAGGGCTAAAATTAAAATACCGGCCGGCACGCAAAGTGGTAAGATTTTCCGTTTAAAAGGCAAAGGGTTTCCCCAGGTACATGGTTATGATAAAGGCGATCAACTGATTCATGTAAGTATTTGGACGCCGCAACAAGTTTCCCCGGAAGAAAAAGTAATGTTGGAAAAAATGCTGGAGTCCAAAAATTTTGAACCCCATCCCGAAAAAGCCGAAAAATCTTTTTTTGACAAAGTGAGGGAAATGTTTAGCTAAACTCCGGTAGTATTTAGTACGGAGCCTTCTTCCATTTCCTTTTTTTTAAGGAGTTGCTGATAGGCTTGTTCGTTTTGTTCCCAGTTAAAATGCATCCGAAAAAAAGCCAAAAAGATCATGGCTATAAACAGCGCAATTACGGTAATAACCACCGATCCAAATGTTGGCGACAATTTTGCATACCAGTCCGGGAAAAATAAATACACAACAAATAATAAAAGAATCACCGGCATACAAAAAATGCTGGCCATGGGTAACCCCCGGGCAATCTTGCTTTGAATACTGCTGTAAGGGAGCCTTCGTTCTTCCCAATATTCAATAAATCCCAATTCCTTATCTGTAATCATAGTGTAAAATTAAGGATAGCTTTACTATCTTAGCAAATGTTTAAATTTAATCATCAGCAATGAAAATAGAAAACCTGATTGTACAATACCTTTATGAAGCTAAATCCGTAACACTGGAAAATATTGGCAGCTTTCAATTATCCGCCGAAGCCAATATCCTATCCGAAAACGATTCGGTTACGCTTCCTCCCAATAGCATCAAATTTATGTATAACCCCAATGCGGCACAAGATGAAGGGTTGCTGGATTTTATTGTAAAACATACCCGAAAAATTAAATCTTTAGCCAGTTCCGATTTAGAATCCTATTCTATTTTAACCCGGCAATTTTTAAATATTGGAAAACCTTTAGTGATTCCGGGGCTGGGCAGTTTATATAAAACACAGCAAGGCGCTTACGATTTTTTACAAGGCGATGCCCTTACTTCAAAGCTGGAGTTAACCATGCCGGCCACTCAGCTAAAAGAAAAAGAATCTAACGAAATCAGCTTTGCCACACCGCCTAAAAAGGCCGGCAATAATTCTAAAAAATGGCTGGCCGGCCTTATTACCCTGTTACTTTGCGGCGCCGCAGCCGTTGGGTACTATTTTT
The DNA here is from genome assembly GCA_018266715.1 of Bacteroidota bacterium. Lineage (GTDB taxonomy): Bacteria > Bacteroidota > Bacteroidia > Chitinophagales > Chitinophagaceae > Ferruginibacter. The sequence goes on along the minus strand of JAFDZZ010000133.1, from coordinate 3,581 downwards.
ACGACCAGAATAAAAATAAGCAACCGGTTGAACAAAAAACAGTTGCTTTTGATTCTGCTTCATTAACCATAGACTCCGCTTTGATTTTACAAGATTCTGCTTCGGCAAAACAAGTGGAAGATTCCCTGGATCTTTTAAACGCAAAACCTGCCGATAGTTTTACCTTTAAAGTAATCATCAGGGAATATCGTAACAAAGCACTTGCCGAAAAAGCGATGAAACGCTATATCAGCTTCAATCATAATGTAATGATGGATCAAATGGATTCTACCAGGTATAAACTTTATATTCCATTTAAGAACAGTTTATCCGACACGGCCCGGGCAAAAGACTCCTTACGAAAGTTTTTTGATGCAAAAACCTATGTTGAATTTTAAGACCGGGCTTGCATGAAATACTTTTTTTTGCGATATGGAAAATTACTCTATGGAATTATAGCCCTTTTAGATTTACTCTTCACATTTGGGCATTACGACCATTTAAGGCTTTTTAGCAAACCCTTATTGATGCCGGCGCTTGCCGCTTATGTAATGAGTTTGCCGGCTGCTAAACACAAAAACTCCTGGTTTATTATCATCGGCTTGCTATTTGCAGCCGCCGGCGATATTTTCCTCCTGTTTGACCGGCTGAGCCCTAATATGTTTATTTTCGGCCTGGTATGCTTCTTATTCACCCATATACTCTATATCCTGTATTTTGCAAAAACACCCCAAACCAAACCTTCTTTATTAAAGCAAAGCCCGGTTATTGGGCTGGTACTGCTGGCCTATATTGCTACGTTCCTGCTATGCCTATTTCCGCATTTAGGTTCTTTAAAAATTCCGGTTATTATTTATACGGTTGTAATTGGCACTATGTTTTTATTGAGCATACATGCCCATAACAGCCTAACTAAAAAAAGCGGTTTCCGCTTTGTTTTAGGTGCATTAATATTTGTTTTGTCGGATAGCCTGCTGGCGTACAGTAAATTTCTGACAACATTTCCGTTTCATGGTATTGCCATTATGGCCACTTATTGTATTGCACAATATTTGATTGCAGAAGCAATGGAGTATTTGTAACTTCATACCCTGCTATATGGAATATATTGATTATTATAAAATTCTTGGCCTCAATAAAACGGCCGGCGCCGATGAAATTAAAAAAGCTTATCGAAAACTGGCCCGGCAGTACCACCCTGATGTAAACCCAAACAATGCAGAGGCCAATCGTAAATTTCAGCAAATAAATGAAGCCAATGAGGTTTTAAGCGACCCGGTAAAACGAAAAAAATACGACACTTACGGCAAAGACTGGCAACATAGCGAAGCTTTTGAAAAAGCCCGGCAACAACAAGGCGGCAGCCGAAACCAGGGTTTTGATGATTTTGAATTTACCGGAAATTTTGAAGGCGATCATTTTTCGGATTTTTTTTCGAGTTTATTTGGAAATGGCAGGAAGCAAAGCCGGGGTAAAATGAAGGGCCAGGATATTCAGGCTACGTTGCAATTAAACCTTAGCGATGTTTTTACAACCAATAAGCAAACCTTTACCATTAATGGTAAAAATATCCGCATAACCGTTCCGGCAGGTGTGGAAGACGGGCAAAAAATAAAACTTGCCGGCCAGGGAGGGCCCGGTTTAAATAACGGGGCGGCAGGCGATTTATATATTACGTTTCAAATCATTAACAATACGGGTTTTCAACGCAAAGGAAATGATGCATATTTAAATAAAGACATCAACCTTTATACTGCTGTTTTAGGCGGCACTATTGCCCTAGATACGCTACATGGAAAAGTAAACCTAAAGATAAATGCAGGCACCCAAAACAACAGCATTATGAGGCTAAAAGGAAAAGGGTTCCCTATTTATAAATCCGATGGAAGTTTTGGTGACCTCTATGTAAGCTTTAATGTACTCTTACCCACAAACTTATCTGATAAACAAAAGCAATTGTTTACCGATCTTTCTCAACTCTAAATTTTTTTAAAAAGAATTGCACAAAAAAACCTCCGGGATTTCCGGAGGTTTTCTCTTTTGAAATCTATGATTAATAGTTTCTAACGGTCATTTCTGTACGGCGGTTTTTAGCACGACCGGCAGCTGTTGCATTATCTGCTACGGGTTTGGTTTCGCCATAACCGGTAGAAGTAAGCCTGCTATCTGCAATTCCTTTGCTTACTAAATAATCTTTAACCGCTTTTGCCCTGTTTTCGGACAATACCTGGTTTTTATCATCAGCGCCTGAAGCATCAGTATGGCCATCAATATCCAGGAAGAGGCTTTCATCGGCTTTAAGAATGGAAACCACTTCATTTAATGATTTATAGGATTTTGGCATCAGTTTGTAACTACCTGTATTGAAGAATACATTTTTAGCGGCAAAGTTGATTTTTTCAATTACTTCTTTAGCAATTACAGGGCAACCTGCATTTTCTGCAACACCTGGTTTAGTTGGGCATTTATCTTCTTCATCATTAATACCATCGCCATCTGTATCAGGTATGGGGCAACCCTGGTAGCGGGCAACACCTTTTACTGCAGGGCATTTATCTTCTTCATCGTTAATACCATCGCCATCTGTATCAGGTATGGGGCAACCCTGGTATTTAGCAATACCGGCTACATCGGGGCATTTATCATCTGCATCAGCAACACCATCATTATCACGGTCTAAAACAACGGGTGGAGGTGGAGGAGCCACTTCTACAGGTTTTTCAGGACCAAAATTTTGAAGGAAACCTAATGAATAGAACATATTGTCTTTCATTACATCTTTTGTAAGGGTAAAGCGGTATTGCATTTGCAACATAATGTAAGACATGCTGTTGAAATTAACCTGGATACCACCGCCGGCAGGAACGTAAGCGCCAAAATCACCGGTATAATACCCGGCGCCAATACCTGTAGTAAGGAAAGGTGCAAATAAGTTATTATCTTTTATCGGGCGGAAATTTAAGCTGGGTTCCAGCTCAAGACCAAATTCTTTAAAATTACCCGCTTCGTTACGCATTGCAGCATACTCAGCAAATATGGAACTTAATTTTCCGGAGAAATCAATTGTAGGCGTTAACCCTTTCCAATAAGAAAGTGAAAACCCATGTGCCATATCTTTTAATTTGGCAAAATTCCGTGGAGTTACACCCTGGTTCTTAAAGGTTACCGGAGTGGTAAAATCAGCTGCACTAAAATGGATACCAAAAAGTGCCGGCTTCTTTTCTGAACGGAAATTACTTTTTGTGTTCTGTGCCAAAGCAGCAAAAGAAAACAGAACTGAAATAAATGCTAACGCAAGTTTTTGTTTCATAAACGCTAAGTTTTAATTTAATGCGCCAAAAGGCGACTTAGTTGTTTTTGATGGTTTAGATGTGGCAAAGGTAATGCCTATTACCGTACCATTCACACAAATTTTTAACAAATATATAGGTTTAAATTAGTATTATAGATAAAAAAATATTCTTATATTTTTGGCCCTGGTGAAAAAATAGTCGGTAAATATTAGGGGTATGCTATATTTGCAGCCCAAAAAACTGGTCTGGTAGCTCAGTTGGATAGAGCAACAGCCTTCTAAGCTGTGGGTCATTGGTTCGAATCCAATC
>JAFDZZ010000132.1 GCA_018266715.1 Bacteroidota bacterium | reverse complement strand
AAGTGGAGCCTTTACCCACATTTGTTTTTCTTCATCCCAAACCCAGCGAAACTTCTTTGTAGTACCGGCCGGTGGTGAACAAGGGTCTGTTGGAGTTTGTAATTCATTATAAGGAACACCATACATCATAAAAGCGTAAAAATTTCCTGATGTTACATTTTCATCCCAACTTGCCGGTCTGCCCCACTGCATTTTTACAGGCCGGTCACTTTCATAAGCCGAATACACATCACCCAAAAATGCGCCTGTCGAAGCAGTATGGGTAGTAAATCCATCGCCACTTGTTGTTTCCATAACAAAATCAAATGCCCCATAAGCAGCCCCTTGAGGCGTCCATCCTGCCAGACTTAGTCCAAAGTCAATCCCTGCCTTTATTTCCTGAGTGTTTTGCGGATTACCCTCGCCATCAACCAATGAAGAAAGAAATGCCTCTCCTTTTACAAGATTATCAAGAAAGGTTAGACCCCTTCCTACTGACTTAAGAGCCTTAGCATTTTTAGCATTTTTAACATTAAATACTTTAATCTTAGAGTTCCGTATGCCCAAGTCCTTTTTTATACCAGGCAATAAATCGTTTGCTTGACTTGAAAAAAAATTTGCTAATTTTTTGTTAGAATTAGGCCCCATTCGATATTTGATTGATTTCTCCATTAGTAACTTATACTTTTTTAAGTTAATATCAACCTCTCCAACGCTTCCTGTCGGAAAAGGGTTATCAATATTCGCAATCCATTCACTTTCTAATATCAAACCTGCACTTGAAGAAAAGGAAACCTCATAAGCAATATCCTGGCTCCCGGGTTCATCACAGTCACTTAATCCTAAAACATCCACCCCATTTGCAGGGTTATTGCCCACATATTGATACATACCCATTCCATCCCTGTATTCAATCAAATCTCTTTGGTTAAACACGCCGGTTACAGGTGAATAATTTCGGTAAAAGAAACGATAACTGTTAGAAGCGCTGTCAAACTCCTGCCCGGTAAAGCCAAATCGATTGCCGGTAAGTGAGGCGGCTAATGGGTTATTCAAACTGTCATATCTTGATAGTTTTCCATAAATATCATACTGGTAACTTTCCATCAACCTTCCATTGCTGTTGCTGATGGCTTCCACCGAGCCCATTTCGTTGGAGTGGTAATAATAACGGTTACCATTATTTTCGTTTACCAGTGGGGATAAGATACCATTATAGATAGTACTGTTTAATAGTAAATTGCTGCTGTTCCTTTCTTCAATTTGTGCCACGCCGCAATAGGTATATTTGAGTAGGTTACCGTTAACGGTTTTGGTAATTCTTCTGCCAATGGCATCATAACTATAGGTTATTACTGCAGCAGGTGATGAAGAATCTTTTACCAGCCTGTTTTCTGCATCGTAGGTTTTATAAAATGTACCATCGTAGGTAATATTGCCCCGGTTATCAAAATTGAAATTGGTGCCATTCACTGCGATAAGCTGGTTCAGGTTATTTATGGTGTAAGTAGTTGCAGTACCATTCAGGTTTGCGGCGGTGCGGTTACCCACTGCATCATAGGTATAGGAATTTTGTATCAGCGGGCTGCCGGCCGGGCCTCTTTTATAATTGGTAAGCCGGTACCCGTTGTCGTAAGAAAACTGTTCGGACAGCGATGGATTATCGATTCGGGTGATGGCTGTTTTATTATATTCTTTATCATAACTGAACAGGCTGTTTTGTAGGATCCTGCTTGCTGCAGTGGTACTTAAGCTGCTGAGCCGGTTGGCAATATCATATTGCATAATACTGGAAACCCCATTGCTAAATGTTTTTTGGGTAAGCTGGTTGGCGTTATTGTAAGCATAAGATACTATCAGTACACTGTCTTTTAAGATCTTTATTAGCCGGTTGCGGTTGTCAAATTCTTTTTGTACTACCGAACCATCCGGATAGGTTATGGTTTGTACCCTGCCGGCAATATTGTACGAATAACTTGTAGTTCTGCCATCAAATGCTTCTGAAGTTACCCGGTTTAGTTTATCGTATGTGAATGTGACTGTACCATTATTATTGGTTGCCGTAAGCACCCGGTTTAATTTATCATAGGTAAAGCTATACACTTCGCCACCAGGAAGGCTGCGGCCGATAATACGGTTCAGCGTATCATACTGGAAAGTGATGATGCTTGCATCCGTTTGTCTTATGCTGCTTATATTCCCTTCCGGGTCATAATTGAGTTCATTATATTTTCCATCGGGATAGGTCATTCGTTTACGGCGATTCAGGTTATCGTAAGTATAAGTGGTAACATTATTGTTTTGGTCGGTGAGGGAGGTAATATTACTTGTCGCATCATAGCCTACCGTAATTACAAAGCCATTATTATCGGTATAAGTTGCCACCCTGTTTAATCCATCGTAAGTATAGTGGCTGGTTTTTCCTTCCCGGTCAGTAATCGTAATAATATTGCTGTTATTATCATACACATAACTTGATGTGTTACCCAGCGGATCGGTTATGCTGTTTATCCTGTTAAGATTGTCGTAAGTGGCGGTGGTAATGGCGCCGGTACCATTTGTATAGCTTGTTATGTTTCCAATTTTATCGTATGCGGCGCTGCCGATAGTACCCTCTCCATCGCTTACAGCAACCAGCCTGTTTAAATTGTCGTAGGTATAATTCAGCACCCTGCCGTTAGGCAAATTTGCACCGGTAATATTTCCATTGCCATCGTAACTGAATGAAATTTCATAACCTTCAGCATTTTTATAACTTTTAACCCGGTTTAGTTTATCATAACTGAGTCTTGATTCATAATTCAGGGCATTTTTACCGGAGAGAAGGTTGTTCATGCCATCGTAAGAGAAACTAACCATGTTGCCGGTTGGGCCGGTTAGTTGTACCAGCCGGTTACTGGCATCATAATGATACAGACTGGTTTCGTTATTCTTGTTTTTGAGGGTGAGAATATTGCCTTCTGCATCATAAGTAAATTGTACGCTGTAATTAATCGGGTCGGTTATTTTTTTCAACCGGTTCAGGATATCATATTCTGCCGTGCTGTTATTACCTCTTGCATCTGTAAAAGATAACAAGTTTCCCCGTGCATCAAAAGATAAAACAGCATTGTATCCATTTGGCCCGGTAACGGATGACGGGTTGCCCCAGGCATCGTAATTATAGTTATACACATTGCCTTTGGGATCGGTACTGCTAAGAATATCACCTGTAGCATTGTATGTGGCCGAATAGGTGAGATTGCCGGGTGCTATTAATTGCAACAGGTTCCCTTTTATATCGTAACTCAGTGTATAAATATTTCCTTTAGGATCGGTATAGCTGGTTATTTTATTAAAACTATTGGAATAGGTATAGGTGCTTACCTCACCAAGCGGATTGGTAGCGGTAAGCATATTGCCCGTGCTGTCAAATGTATAAGTATAAACCTGCCCGTTTGCATCGGTTACCTTAGTAGCATTGCCCTGGTTGTCATATTCATAACTTACGTTAAAACCGCAACAATTGCCGGATTTTGAAATAACCCAACTTTTATCACCCACTGTTTTGTATTTGTAAATGGTAACCTGGTTGCCTGCTTCTAAATAATCGGTTACAACGGTTGAGTTAGATGAAGAGTCATAAGAAAAACTGAGCCGCTTATTACAACCAATCAGCTCTCTTGCTGTGAGGTCGGGGAAATAGATGATATTAACTTTATTATTGTTTTTGTCGGATAAATCTTTCATAGGCCCGTTTACCAGGTAGCTGTATTTACACGTCCCATTCAATGGGTCTTTCACTTCTGTAAGGTTCCCTCCACTATCATAGCTGTAGGTATAAGTACGGGAAGGGGCTGCTACGGCATCAACAACAGTAGCCAGATGCCCCTGTGCATTGTAGGTAAAATTGATCGTTTGACCCGCTGCATTGGTTAAGCCTGTAAGCAATGAATCCGTATAAGTAAAGTTGATAAAATTCCCGTTGGGTTCTTCCATTCTTGTAATGCCTTTATGTACAGGGTTGTCAAAAAAGTATTTCATTCCATCAGGTTCGGTCAGCAAATATTTTCCCGGCTGGTACTGTGAAAATGTGTTGAAAAAACCCTTTGGTGATTGATACCCGCCACCCGGTAGTGAGTCATATTTATCCTCTCTGCCATCGCCCCACAGGATGAGCCTTGCACCGGGTATGCTGTCATTTTTATACCGGATATTGTATCGAAATGTCCAGCCTTTACCATAGCCATAATCTTCCGTAAAAAGAAAACTGTTGTAGCTAAATGAAATATTTATATCGAGCATTCGTGCCGGTATATAAATATCTGTTCGTTGAAGAAACATATTCCCGGTAAGGGTATTTACCTGTGTGCCTAAAGGCCCTCTCTTATTGGGATTGTTTAAATTCTGGGCATTTAAATTCATTGTTGATGCAATGAAACAAAGCTGGAAAATCCATAATACTTTGGCAATTTTCAGGTTCATCGTTATTTTATTTGTGTAACAGTTCATAAATTTTTTTTTGATTCCGGTTACTTCAATTTAAACCATACAAATCCGGCCGGAGGTACAACATTTGGCGCTACGGTATGAACCAAAATGGTACCGCTGCCTCCAGCTCGTATGATACCGGGTGGGCCACCGGGTTCTGTTAGTTCCAGGTATAAAACGGTTGTTCCCGTTGGAACACCAGCTTTGGTTAGGGCCATTTTCATTCCGAATTCGCTGTATAAAATCCGGGTTTGTGCAGGCAAATCAAAATTGGTAGGGTTGCTGTAATTAATTTGTATTACTACCGGCCGTTTCAGCAATACACTCGATGGCACAATCATATCCACCACTAATTGAGAGTTTAACCCACTGGCAGCGCCGGGGTCGCAACCGGGCTGGTTGCCATCTCCTGATCCGGTGTTGTTACCTCCACCGGAGATTACACCGCCATTATTTGCAGCTACAATGGAGAACGAACTTGGCAATACCGCTTCAGATAAATCGGGCTTTATTAATGTAACATTATAAATACCGAGTGGCTTGCCCTGTAGGTTGAACGTAGCAAATACCTGTGTACTATTGCTGTAATAAACGGCTGAAGCAAAAATGGTAGTGGAGCTATTGCTAAGTTTGGCTACCATACTATCCCTGAACAAAGAACCCCTTATGCGTATGGTTACATTACCTATATTACCACCAGCATTTGAATGCACATTAAGAATGGCAAAAGGAAGTTTTACTGCTTTTAGCGTTACATTTTGCAGCACCGGGGCAGGCGTTACACAACGATACATGATGTAATACACCGAGTCGGTTACTTCATTAATCACAATCTGCTGGTTACCATAATTAGGTATTTCAAATGCGTAGTCATAATGGGCTGCCGATGGTACATAATTTCCGGCTATAAACATTTCATTACGCATAGTTAATGAATCCGGTGTGGTTAATGTAACCATGATCGTTGCGCCATACAGCGAATCCGGTATAATTAATTTATAATAACGTGCCGTATCTTTTAACGTATTTTGTTCATCCGTATTCATTGGCAACTCTTTCACCTTCACATACACTTTGCCTGATGATTTGCCCACATTATTATTTTCATTTTCTTCCAGTATATTAAACTGCAAGTCTGTTTTTACAAACACATTATAATTGCCTTCTGCTACACCCGTTACCCATGGCGCCATACTTACCGTATCGGATTGTAACGGCAGCATTTGGATGTGCTTGGATTTAATGCCCATCAAAAGTGCAGTAGAATCAAAAACCTCTGATGAAGAAATATAGATTCCGTCCTTGGTATAGCCGGTTGCCTCTACAGGCGATAAATTACTGATAACCCATTTGGCAGAGTCCATCGTATAACCCAGCATAACGGTATCGGGCACCATTACATTTTGCATTACAAGATCCGTAGCTGCAGGAGTAAATACATGAAGGAGGCTTACGCCAAGATTATTGCCTGTGTTGGTTTCTAAGATTGTATTACTTGAATTGGCATGGCTGATGAGTACATAGTTACCCGGTGCTGTGTTGGCAGGAATGGTGGCTGTAAGAGTATCGAAATAAAACTGCCCTGCACCCAGTGTAATATATTTATTTCGTGTGGTTAAGAGATCATCGCCTCCATTGGGCAAAAAGTCTGAAGACAACCACAACCTGTTGTGCATGTACGATGCAGGATAAGTGGTGCCTGGCCCGTTGTTGGTTACTTTGTAAACAACGGTTATTGGCTGCCCCGCTGCTACTTCAATAGGAGCAGATACAATGCTGTCAACCAAATCTGAAGACAGGGCTGGTGGCAATGAAACAACTTGTATTTTTTTGGCGGCACCCGATCCATTCCTGATAAAGTTTGCATTATTGCTCAATATCTTCTCAGCGGGAATGCTATTGCGGTTGTTGTTTAAAACATAAACATAATAATCACCTCCGGGCATATAGGGTATGGTAAATGTTCTGGTAAAACCGCTATCCTGGCCACGGTTTAGGATCAGGTACTTAAGGTATTCTGCTACTTTTATATCACCTGCATCAACAACAGAATCTGCAGAAAAATAGATGCCATCATACCAGGCATTATAGTATTGCCATATTCCCGGGTTGTACCCAATATTCCTGATGCGCCAATCTAAGGTATAGGATGCACCAACCGCTGTTACACCTGCTCCGGTAACAACAGGTACAATATGATCTACCAGCGGGTTTACAATTGGCTTGATACCGCTTCCTCCAATATTATTGTTAATGGCACTGGCTTCATAACAACCTGTATCTGCATTTGTTTTAACAAAGAAATAAGCATTGCCAGTTTGAGCTTCAGGGAAGCAAAGGTTATATTCAAAAGCATATTTCATAAAAACGGTCAGAGAATCCGTATAGTTTCCGGATGCTGCAACTGTTCTGGTTTGTGATTTTTTACCAATAAAATAACTGCTTGCCGGGCTAAATACCGGGTTACAGCTAATGAATACACTGTCTGTCCAGGTGCCGGTTGTAACACCGCTTCCGCTATTGGTTACGTTATAAATAATTTTTTCAGGATAAATAGTGAATACTGAATCATCCGGTTGCACAGAGGAAACCACCAGGTCGGCAGGAGTGGCAGCCGTTACTGATGTAGCTGCAGCTGCGCTGATATTATTTGAGTAATTGGTTTCCCTGAATAAACTGTCGTAATTCGTGAAAACATAAAAATATTTTGTTCCGGAGGTGCCTGGAGGAAGGTTGTAAACGAAGGTATGAGGTACTGCTGTACCCACCTGTAAATTTTCAGTAAAGACTATCGAATCGATCAATTGTGCTGAACCATCAAAAACAGCGGAATTGCTGATATAAACCCTGTCATGGCGCAGATGGTTGAATACCCCACCCGGACCATTATTCAATAGTTGATAACTGATGCTGATAGGCTGACTGCCGGTTGAGGTAGCCGGAACCGAAATTGAAGAAACGGTTACATCAGGCCTTTGTATGGATATGGGTAAATCACTGCGTTTTATTTGTGGAGTTCCGGGGTATTCAAAAACCGATTTAGTAGGATTGGTATAAACATACACATAATAATTGCCCGGTAATAAGTCTGCAGGTATTGTAAATCCTTCTGATTTTGGAAAATTAGATCCTGCGTTTATCACATTGGATACATTAATATTTTCCGTTGCAATGGCTGGGCAACTTTCATAACTGGTCCTCGGTGATGGAGCATCGGAATTTAATCCAGAATTTTCAAAGCCATGTTTTGTTTCTTTTACCAAAATTGCATTGCTAATATTTAGCCCTCCCGGGTCAGTACTTAAGTAAACCCTGTCTATCCAATAACTGCTTCCAAAAACCAGGCTGTCTTTATCAACTGAGGTAATGGTACAAACTGAATTTGGTGGAGTGCCATACGGACAATCTGTATAACAGGAGCCAATTGAAAGAATATGGCCTTTGTTCATTTCAATATTATCCCTAAAACCTTCATTTTTGATATTTCAGTTTATGCCTATTGGTTGGGTGGTGGCAGCATTGGTTACGGGTACATTCAATGAACTGATTGTAAGCTTGGGAGTAGGCGTCAGGTAAACCTGTATCTGCGCTTGTGCAAGATTGTTATTGTTTAACGGGCCTTCATAAATGTAATCCCCGGTAGTTCTGGCATTTGTTTTTGCATAAATAAACCATGTGCCGAATATGAAGTTGGGAATTATTGCCGAAACATTTTTTGTATAAAAACTATCCTGCTGTAATTGGTTGTTGTTATTTACCGTAAGGTCTGGAGCATTGGGGTAATAAGAACCATTACTTTTTATGGTTTTGAGCGGAATGGCCGTATTTGGGTCAAACAATGGGCTTTGAGAAATAAAGAAAGAGTCTACCCATTTGCCTCCGGGAGGCGTTAATACACCATAATTTTTTACTTTATAAGTTAAGTTTATTGTGCTACCCGAAAAAGTAGTGCCTGGTGTAAACACTGAATCAACCCGAAGGTCAGGTGTTGGTGCCAGGGTAATATCCATTGGGTCTGTCATTCGGGCCGTATCATTGGCCACCGTTACCTGCCTTATATATGTGTTATAGTTTGTAATTACATACACATAAACCGGGAAACTATAGCTAAGCGGCAAGGTGAAATCCAGGCTATTGGTATAGGACTGGCCACTTGCCAGTTGTGTAGGCCTGGGCTTTACCCCCAATATTAAGGGCTTGCCGCTTGCAGTTAACGTACTCCAGGAATGTGAACTCCAGTTAGGGGAGCTATAGAAATTTACGTTTGGAAGTGTGTCTATAGCAAAAAATACTCCATCATTCCAATTATCAGTAGGCAGTGTTGAACCCGGGCCCACATTGGTTACTTTCCAGCTTACGGTAATGGTTTGTCCGGAAGTAGCCGTTGCAGGCGCTTGTACATCACTCACCAACAAATCGGGTAAGGGGATAATACTAAATTCCTGGATGGGGCCGCTGGTTTGTGAACATGGATTTTTTGAAATTACTCTCCATTTGTATGTGTCATTATAGGGGAAAGAGTTCAGCGGTAGAGTAAATGAAATATCATCAACGTTTGAAGCATACGGTGTAGCGGGTTGTGGATCGGTACTCTTCCATACATAAACATCATATAAAGTAGTGTTTGAGCCTGGTATCCAGGATAGGCGTAATGGAAGTTGCTGATCAATAGCCTGGTGAGCAGGCAACATGCCGGTAACGGGTTGAGGAGAGTTATTTGAAGTACTGATTTCAAGTATACTTTCCTGTGTAAAAACAGCATCACAGGCACTATTTGCTTTTACTTTAAGGGTATGATTTCCCGGGGTTTGCCATTGAATCCACGCCGTATCTTTATTTGTGGTGAGTATTCCACCACCACTCAACGTCCATTGGTAAATAGCCCCTGGAATATATTGGGCATTATAACGATAGGTGTTTAGGCAGGGATTTATATCGCCAAGAATCGGCGATAAATTTCTTACGCCAATGCAAAATGACTGTTCAACCGGGGTGGCATTTAAATAATTGGTATTGCCGGGTTGTGAGGCCCTGATGGTAACATTTCCTACACCCTGAATATATATTTTATTATCACCTCCTATTATTACATAGTTGTTTCCGGTAACTACAGAATATATAACGGGTAAACCAGACGTAGCGGTAGCGCTAAGTGGGAACTGAGGATCGCCAAATATCATATCCGGGATTGTATCAAAACTGATAGCCTGGTTACCTCTTAATACCCTGAAAGTTTGTTGTACAACCGGGGCAGGGCTGTATTCATCATTTCCGGGCTGTGTAGCATTTATAATAACATCACCGGTAAGTGTACCATTTCCTGAAAAGTAAATGGTATCATTTTGGATGTAGCCCGGGCCATATACTTTTTGAAAAAAAACAGGCAATCCCGAACTTGAAGTAGCATTTAAAGGGATTTTTAACATTGGCGTTAATTGTATATCCGGGATGTTTGCAAAGTTTATTGTTTGAGCAATTGCGGCATTTGCAAAGCTTATAGCATTGGATTCGGGCCCGGTGGCACAAACGTTTACAAACCTTGCAGTGTAAGTTCCCTGGTCGGCA
>JAFDZZ010000131.1 GCA_018266715.1 Bacteroidota bacterium | reverse complement strand
CATGAACCTGTTTTTAAAACGTCCCGATATCATAAATGGGGTAATAGCCATGAGTGGGGTATATAACCTTTCGGAATATTCAAAAGGTTTTTATGACGACCAGGTGTACTTCAACAGCCCAGCCCATTATGTTCCCAATCTTTCCGACGATTGGTATTTGAGCAGGATAAGAAACAGCAACCATATTCATCTTCTTACCGGTAGCGGGGATTATGAAGATCCCCAGGCCTCCCGTGATTTTTCAGGCGTACTGGCTTCAAAAGGCATAAACCATGAATTAGATATATGGGGAGCCGAGTGGAAGCACGACTGGCCTACATGGAGAGAAATGTTGCCCAAGTACCTGGATACAAGGTTTTAATTTAATAGCGTCTGTTTTAAATAAAAAAAGAGCAATATAAAATTGCTCTTTTCTTTTTTAGGCTATTTCTGGTTAATTTTTTATGAGCTTATAGGTTTTAATAGTGCCGTTATTGATCACTTGTAGCAGATAAATACCTCCTGGCAAGGTAGCCGTTTGGAAATGGTCGGTTTGGGTTTCCGAAGTTTTATTTCCATAACGGGTTAATAAGGTTGCGCCGGTAGCTGTACTAATTACCAGTTTATAATTGCCTTTTATCCCAGCGCCTAACCTTACGGAAAGCTTATCATTAAAGGGATTGGGAAACACTATTGCAGTTTCCGCAGCTTTTTCTGAATATACTTCATCATTGTTATTCTTGCCTATAAGGGAAGTTGCATTAAAACTATTCTCCGGTTGAAGCATTTTGTTATCTGATACATTTTCTTTTATAGAGAACCCGGCAATGTATTGCCATGTGCCGGTATGAGTAAGTCCAATCCTTAAGGTACCATTGGCATCTGAAGTTACACTATTAAATTTGGCATAGTCGGTAGTATTGTAATCGGTATCAATCGTGTCTTTTCTTGTACCGATTGCCACAATAGTTTTTGTACCGAAAAAAGCACGGCTTGCAAAAAAGCTTAAATCGTAGGTTTTACCCGGTACTAATCCGTAAAGCGTGATGTACCTGTTTATTGAAGACAGGGAGTTAAAGCGCAACACATCCGAAGGGCACATGGTAGCACTGGAAGCATAGCCTGTACCGTTATCAACCATACGGGCAGAATAGCTCAATACTGCCCTGATTGCACTTGGGCTTCCATTACTATATTTAAAGATGGCGCTGGTAGTATTGATTTGTTCGGTAATAGCCCAGTTATTCCACTCCGGGTTATTATAAACATTTATGGCATCGGTTAAGTTTACATTTATTATTTTATCCGTAGCGGTTGGCTCTGGTAAAACCGAAACTACAATATCATCGGTAGCATATAACCCTCCATTGTCGGTTACTTTTAACCTAAAGGTATAGGTGCCGGCATTGCTAAAACTCACTGAGGTACTACTACTGTTTGGAGAAGTAATCGTTACACCGGGAGCAGTGCCTCCTACCTGTGTCCAGGTATAGGATACAATGGCGCCACTTGCATCAAACGAGTTTCCCCCGTTAAGTACGGTTGTATTTGCGGGTAGTTGAAGTACAATATCGTTTCCGGCTAAAGCCACAGGCGGTGTATTACTCTCTGATGCAGCAGGATTTACAAATACGGTGAGTGTATCCCTTCCAATAGCGCCATTATTATCCCCAACATCAAGGCGTATTAAATAAACGCCGGATGTTGAAAATGTAATGCTGGTATGCGCCAACCATTCATTGGCAATTTGCACAGGCGCCGGCCCGCTGATACTGGTCCAGTTATAGGCAGTAATCGTTCCATCGGGGTCATAAGAAGAAGCAGCGCTAACCAATACCTGGTTAGTGGGTAATGTAATGTTGATGTCGTTGCCTGCAACAGCTATTGGGAGCTGGTTACCTGCAATACCTGCGTTTACCTGTACAATCATTACATCGGTTGACGTTGCACCCTGGTTATCGGTAACCTTAAGTTGAAACTGGTAGGTTCCCTGGTTTAACCCGTTGATTGTTGTTGTACCCGACCCCGGGCTTACGATAGTTCCACCTGCAGGGCCCGAAATTTTTGTCCATAAATAGGAAGTTATACTTCCATCCGGGTCAGTACCAACCCCATATACCACTACACTATTAGTAGGCAAAGTAATAGTAATATTATTTCCGGCATTGGCAACCGGGGGCTGGTTGGCAGCTTGTACAATTACAATTACATTATCAGTGGCTGTTGCACCATTATTGTCGGTTACCTTAAGTTGAAACTGGTAATTTCCCTGCACCAAACCTGTGAGTGTTGTAGTTGCAGCAGTTGGGCTTGTAATGGTGCCACCGGAAGGTCCTAAAATTTTTGTCCATTGATATGAAGCTACCGAACCGTCGGCATCGCTTCCGCTGCCGGATAAAGTTGTACTGTTTGTTGGCAATTGAATGGTAATATCGTTTCCGGCATTTGCAGATGGGGGTTGGTTTGCGGCATTTACGGAAATGCTTACATTATCGGTAGCGGTAGCACCTTTATTATCGGTTACTTTTAATTGGTAAATATAGGCGCCCTGCACCAATCCTGTGATGGAAGTTGTTGCAGCATTGGGGCTGCTGATGGTTCCGCCTGATGGTCCCGAAATTTTTGTCCACAAATAAGAAGCAATGGTTCCATCGGCATCGGTTCCACTGCCCGTTAATGTAGTGCTGTTTGTAGGTAACTGAATGGTTTTATCATTTCCTGCATTAGCAACCGGTGGTTGATTTGCAGCAAGTACGGTTACCGTCATGTTATCAGTAGCAATTGCTCCAATATTATCCGTTACTTTTAATTGAAACACATAAGTGCCTTGTACCAATCCTGTAATAGTAGTGGTTGCAGCAGTAGGGTTGGTAATTGTGCCTGCCGTAGGCCCTGAAATTTTTGTCCATTGATATGAAGCAATGGTTCCATCTGCATCAGTTCCCGAACCTACCAAAGTGGTGCTGTTTGCCGGCAATTGAATGCTGATATCGTTACCGGCATTAGCTATTGGAACTTGATTTGCCGCAGGAGGAGTGCTTCCCCTGGTTTGCCTGGCCATCCATTGGTAAATATTTTGCGAAATACCATCCAGTACAAAATTTTCCGGCTGCCGGCCCTGGCCTCCATAAAAATACGACCAGCAGCAATGGCCACCACCTCCAAAATTGGTTTTTACATAAATGGCAGAATTGGGTACGGTGGCATTCATGCGGTCAACAACGGTCTTTGTATCCCTAAAATCATTTACTTGCTCAAAACCCAGGTACCGGCCGCCACTCCAGGCAAAATTGTCCATCATATTCGGATAGGGCTGATTATCTGCCGGCTGAACACCCTCTACAGTTACTACCGCCGCAATTTGAGAGGCATAAGTGTATGGGCCGCCATAATTATCGCCGCTTACAAAAGTAGAAGAGCACCATCCACCATGAGAAAGACCGGTGAGATAAAGTTTATCGGGGTCAATTCGGTAAAGGCTTTTTAAAATTTGAATTTTATCATTCATGGTAGATTCTACCGGGTAGGACTGTGCTGTTTGAAGGCTGATCACTATAAACTCCACGGTATTACCATCTACATTTACATTACCGTTCCAGCCCATGGCAATATAGGCCCCGGGGCCGTTAGAAATTACCGCATTGGCATTGGTACCCACTTCTCCAAGACCGGGAAAAAATATAATGGTGGGATATTTCTTAGTTGGATTGTTGGCATAAGTTGAGGGTAAATGTACATAAGCATTCCAGCCGGTTACATTTATTAAACTTTGTTGTGCACTTCCATTAAACGACAGGTGAATCAATACAAATACAACCACTGCCAGCCTGAACACTTTTTTCATGAATAATTTCTTTGGATTGGGTTTAACTATAAAACATTCGAACTAATACAAAACTTCTCCCCTTTGCTTATAGCGTGTTAAAGCAAAGTACAATCAAGTTAGATGTGGCTGGTGAAACGATTTTTTCGTTAAAGTACCTGGATCCCGATGCTTTTACACTCTATTTTACAAACCCAAGAAGTATGTAAAATTGATTGCAAATGTCCCATTTTTTGAAATCTTAATGTGTCGTTTCTACATGTAAGTTTATGTAGTAGAAATAACAGTTTTTCAAACCTTTTGGAATTGCCCGAAAATAGCGTAGATATTAAGTTTGGCAAAATAATAAAGCCCGTTATAAAGCATCATTTTAAATATACTTTTCCACAAATCGTATAAAAAATGTGGATAGCTGTGCACAACTTTAGGGTATGGTTCAAAAGCAGTTTTGTTTTAATTTTATCAGATGCAGAAAAAATTATTCCTCCTGGATGCTTATGCCTTAATTTTCAGGGCCTATTATGCTTTAATCCGCAGCCCCCGTATTACCAGTAAAGGGCGAAATACCAATGCCCAATTTGGCTTTACCAATACCTTGCTGGATCTTTTAAATAACCAAAAACCCACCCATATTGCCGTTTGTTTTGATACGGCAGAAGCCACTGAAAGACATACCGATTTTGCAGACTATAAAGCCAACCGGCAGGAAACCCCGGAAGACATTAAAGATGCGGTTCCTGATATTCAAAAAATTATCAGCGGCTTTAACATTCCCATTATTGCCATAGATGGATATGAGGCCGACGACGTAATTGGTGCATTGGCCAAAAAAGCAGAAAAGAATGGATTTGAAGTTTATATGGTTACGCCGGATAAAGATTATGGCCAATTGGTTTCTGAAAAAATTAAAATATATAAACCCGCTTACCAGGGTGGGAGTTTTGAAATATTGGGACCCAGGGAAGTTTGTGAAAAATGGGACATTGAAACTGTGGACCAGGTTATTGATATGCTGGGTTTAATGGGCGATGCCGTTGATAATATTCCCGGGATAAAAGGAGTAGGTGAAAAAACCGCCGCCAAGCTTTTAAAAGAATACCAAACCCTGGAAAATGTTTTAATTAATGCCGACAAAATAAAAGGCGCCCTGGGCGAAAAAATCCGAAGTGGCAAAGAAGATGCCCTGATGAGTAAAAAACTGGCTACCATTTTACTTAATGTACCGATTGAATTTGATGAAAGCCAATTTGCAATAAAAGAAAAAAGCAAAGAAGCATTATTGGAAATATTTGAGCAACTGGAGTTTAAAACCCTGGCCAAAAGAGTATTGGGCGAAGAAATTAAATTAACGGCTTCAACAGAAAGCAAAGAAGCCGCCCAAATGGATTTGTTTGGTAATACTGTAGAAGTAACCGCACCCTCTTTAATTGAAAATAAACCTCAGCCTTCAGAAACAGGAGAAGAAACTTTTTTTGCCCAAAAAAACATAAATAATACAAACCACCATTATACCGTAGCCACGGCAAAAGAGGTTGTGGCAGCTCTAAAAAACAGTAAAGAAATTTGTTTTGACAGCGAAACCACCGGTATTGATCCCAACCAGGCAAAATTGGTTGGCCTTAGCTTTAGCATTAGTGCAGGTAGTGGCTGGTATATTCCCTGCCCCGATGATACGGATGCAGTAAATAAAATACTGCAGGATTTAAAACCAGTTTTTGAGGATGTAAAAAAAATATGGATCGGCCAAAATATCAAATACGATATGCTGATGCTAAAATGGTGCGGCATTGAACTTAAGGGTGAAATTTTTGACACCATGCTGGCGCATTATGTAATTGAGCCCGATGGTAAAAGGAGCATGGATTGGCTAAGCGCAAAATACCTCGGCTACGAACCCATACCCATTGAAGAACTAATCGGTAAAAAGGGGAAAAACCAGGGTAATATGAGAGATGTGGAACTGGAAAAAATAAAAGAATATGCAGTTGAAGATGCCGATATTACCCTGCAGCTTAAAAATGTATTTGCCCCCAAATTAAAACAATACGGCGTTGAAACCGTTTTTTACAAAATAGATAACCCACTGGTAAAAGTGCTTGCCAATATGGAGTTTGAAGGGATCCGCATTGATGAAGTTTTTTTAAAGCATTATTCAAAAGAATTGGAAACCGATGCTAATAAAGCAGAAGAATCGGTTTATAAACAGGCCGGGGTAAAATTTAACCTGGCTTCGCCCAAGCAATTAGGAGAAGTGCTTTTTGAAAAACTTCAACTTGACCCCAAAGCCAAAAAAACGAAAACCGGCCAATATGCCACAGGTGAAGATGTATTATTAAAGCTATCGCATGAGCATAAAATTTGTGAAGATATTCTTGAATTCAGGGAGCTGAGTAAATTAAAATCCACCTATGTAGATGCCTTGCCACAGCTCATCAATCCCAAAAGTGGGCGGGTGCATACCAGTTATGCGCAAGCAGTTGCCGTAACCGGGAGGTTGGCCAGCAATAATCCCAATTTACAAAATATACCCATACGCACCGCCAGGGGAAGGGAAATTCGCAAGGCATTTATTCCCAGAAACGATAAATATGTATTGGTTTCGGCAGATTATTCACAAATAGAGTTACGCATAGTTGCCGCCATTAGTGGCGATAAAAATATGTGCCAGGCTTTTAAGGATGGCACCGATATACATACCGCAACTGCATCAAAAGTTTTTAATGTAAAACAGGAGGAAGTGACCAAAGAGATGCGCTATAAAGCAAAAAGTGTAAATTTTGGCATCATATACGGGCAGGGCGCTTTTGGGCTTGCCGAAAACTTAGGGATATCCCGTAGTGAAGCCAAAGAAATCATAGATAACTATAAAAAACAATTTAACGGCATTCAAAAATATATGGATGGCAGCATCAATTTTGCAAAAGAACATGGATATGTGCAAACACTGATGGGCCGTAAACGATGGTTAAGGGATATTAACAGCGCTAATTTTACCGTAAGAGGTTTTGCCGAAAGAAATGCCATTAACAGTCCCATACAGGGAACGGCGGCAGATATGATAAAAATGGCAATGATAAAAATTGAAGAGGCTTTTCATCAAAACAAATTTCAATCAAAAATGCTCCTGCAGGTGCATGATGAACTCGTGTTTGATGTAATTAAAGAAGAATTGGAGGCGGTTAAGCCGGTTATTCTCCATTGTATGCAAACGGCAATGAAGCTACCCAACGATGTGCCCACTAATGCAGAAATTGGCTTTGGCAACAACTGGCTTGAAGCTCATTAGTGCTTTGGTTCCGGTATAAATTTTTTTAAATGGTGCTGGCAACTCATAGGGTATCCTGTATTTTATGCTTTATTTTAGTTTAATAATTTTTCAAAATAAGGTGCAATATTCTTCCTCCAATTTCAACGGATGATTTCAATTGTACATTCATCGTCTTTTATTAACTTAGTAAAAAAACTACTGCATGCAGTTTCAAAATAAAACCGTATTCATAACCGGCGCTTCAAGGGGAATTGGTAAAGCCATTGCGCTTCGGCTGGCAAAAGAAGGCGCAAATATTGTTGTAGCGGCAAAATCTACAACCGAAAACCCCAAACTGGGCGGCACTATTTTTTCGGCTGCTAAAGAAATTGAAGAGGCCGGGGGCAAAGCCCTGGCAGTGCAGTGTGATATTAGGGATGAGGATCAGATTGGAATCTCCGTAGAAAAAGCAATTGCTGCATTTGGCGGTATAGATATCGTTATAAATAATGCATCAGCTATTTCACTTACCCCTACAGAGCAAACCGAACCGAAACGTTTTGACCTGATGCATAGCGTTAATACAAGGGGAACATTTTTTGTTACCAAAGCCTGCCTTCCCTATTTAAAAAAGAGTGAAAATGCACACATCCTTACCCTTAGCCCTCCTTTAAATATGAACCTTAAATGGTTTGCCGGTCATATTGCCTATACCATCAGTAAGTACAATATGACCATGATTACGCTGGGTTTCTCCGAAGAGTTTAAAAAATTTCAAATTGCCGCCAATACGCTATGGCCGCAAACCACCATTGCCACCGCTGCTGTAAAAAATCTTTTAGGCGGAGACGACTTGATGAACATGAGCCGCACACCTGAAATTGTAGCCGATGCCGCATTTTATATTTTAAGCCGTAAAGCCGGCAACTGTACAGGAAATAGTTTTATAGATGAAGCGGTTTTAAAAGAAGAGGGCATAACACAATTGGAAAAATACGCCGTAAAACCCGGGGCAACACTATACCCTGATTTGTTTATATAAAAATTGCCGGCAGCAATTTACTCCGGCAATTTATATGTTGTGTTGTTTGGAAAATCTTTCTTAGTCTTCAGAAAACAATGTCGTTTGTTCAGCACTAAAACCTTCGTCGTTGTCGTTGCTTATTTGTACAATTTCCGTTACCTCAACCACTACGGGAGTTATAACTACTGCTTCTTCGGCAAACGGTACTGCTGCTGGTTTTTTAGGAGCCGCTTTTTTAACAACCTTCTTCGGCGCTGCTTTCTTCGCTACCTTTTTCTTAGCGGGTTTTTGGGCAGCTTTTTTTACTGCCTTCTTAACCGCTTTCTTAGCCGTTTTTTTAACTGATTTTTTGGGGGCAGCTTTTTTTGCCGGCGCTTTTTTCTTCACTGTTTTTTTAGAGGTTTTTTTAGGAGCCGCTTTTTTAGCTATTTTCTTTGCTGCTTTTTTTTGAGCAGGCTTTTTGGCGGCTTTTTTTGCTGCCTTTTTGGAAGACTTTGCCATAAAATAATGATTTTAGTTTGCGCTATAAAATTAAAAGATAAGTTTTGAACTAAAATAAATAGCCCCTAAATTATTTTTTTACGAATCGTTTTCTTTTTTCATCCCTCCTCAAATTGTTACGCTCCGTTTGAGGGATTTTGAAGCCGGATTTCCTTTAGCTCTTCCCGAAGGTTTTCTATTTCCAGGTCTTTAATTTCCATTTCGCTTTTGAGCAGGGTAACCTCTCTTTTTAGGTCAGCTACTTTTTTGTACAGTCCCGAAGCCATATTAAGCTCTTCTTCACTGCCCTGTAAACTAGCTTTAAGTTGCTCATTTTCATCGGCTAAGGAAGAGTATTTTTGAAGGGTCTTCAAGCTGTCCAATAATTCTTTTTCCAATTCTTCAATCATTATGGCATCGCCGGATGCTTTTTGCTGCCGCTGGCCTATCGTTCGTTGCATTTGCTCAAACTCCAGCAGGTTAATATCAATTTTACTTTGCAACTCTACGGCATGTTGGGCTGTTTGCCTCAACGATTCCAGTTCCTTTTCTCTTTGGGCAATGGTTTCATTAAGGTCTTCAATTTGAACGAGCAGGTATTCGTTCTCCGATTTTATAATTTGTATTTGCTTTTCGGTGAGCATGATGGTGCCGGTTTAGCCGGAAATACTGCTTTAATAAGCAGACTGTTTACTTTAATTGATAACGCCCTATGCGGATTACCCAAATACAACCCGATGGTTAACTTACCAGCGTGCCTACTTTATCTCCGGTAACCACGCTCATTAAATTGCCCGGTTTGTTCATATCAAAAACCACTATGGGCAGCTTATTTTCCATACAAAGCGTAAAGGCCGTCATGTCCATTACTTTCAGGTTTTTACTGATGCATTCCTCAAAACTTATTTTTTGAAAGCGCTTTGCTTTGGGGTCTTTTTCGGGGTCGGCAGAGTAAATACCATCCACCCGGGTGCCTTTTAAAATAATATTGGCTTTTATTTCAATAGCCCTTAATGAGCCTGCGGTATCGGTGGTGAAATAGGGGTTGCCGGTGCCGGCGCCAAAAATTACAACCCGACCTTTTTCCAGGTGACGGATGGCTCGTCGGCGTATATAGGGTTCGGCTATTTGCTCCATTTTTATGGCGCTTTGCAGGCGGGTATTTACGCCTGCTTTTTCAAGGCCGCTTTGCAAAGCCATACCGTTTATTACCGTGGCCAGCATTCCCATATAGTCGCCCTGGGCACGTTCTATCCCACTCTCGGCTTCGTTCATTCCCCTGTAAATATTGCCCCCTCCAATTACGATGGCAACCTGCACACCCATTTCGGTTACCTGTTTAATATCCTTGGCATATTGTTCGATTATTTTAGGGTCAAGCGGGTCAAAACCATTGATACTGTTACTGAGCGATTCGCCTGAAAGTTTTAATAGAATACGCTTATACCTGGGAAGCATTAGTAAAATTTTTTACGAAGATAAAGTTTTCAAAATTGCCGGGGAATGGGCAGACAAAATTTTAATTCCTAAAACAATCCGCTTATTCTTCTTGTTCTTCCGGCTCCTCCCGGCTTAGTGACAGGTTATTATTTACAACAAAATTACACCAGTGGCACTCCGGCTTACCACACCCGGTATAAAATTCCCGGTTTTGGATTTTTTGCCAGGTTTCAGTGATCTGTTGCTTTACCGTTTCTAAATCCTGCGGCAGGATAATCATTTTTTCTTTGTGATAATTTTTCTTTTTATCCGGTTCTATAAAATCAAACTCCGTACTTTCCACCTGCCAGTTTTTTAGGGTATAATGATCAATAAGGAGTTTATAAAAGACCGCTTGCCGCCAATAGTCGCCGCCATTGGGGTCTTTTTCGCCGGGTCCTTTTAGTTTAGCCCGGGCTTTTTCATAACCGCCGGTTTTGTAGTCCACCACGTTTACCTGGTTGCCGGTAAACTCCAGTTTATCTAATTTTCCTTTAAGGGGTACGCCATTAACCAACACTCCACGGATGTTTCGCTCAACGGCCACCACTTTGTTCCAGCTATTAATGTATTTTTTATAATAATGTTCCAACACTTCCCGGCCATACTCCATCCTCCGTTCAAAGGCTTCTTTGGTAAAATTTTCTCTATGCTTTTTTAAATACCAGTTAAAGTCCGAAAGTAAAACCTCCACGCCGGGAAAGGTTTCACTTCCGCTATCCTGCATTTTTCTAAAAAGTTTTTCCAGGGCATAGTGTACGGCGCTTCCAAATTCTGTAGCTTCATTTTTGCCTGAAGGGATCCGGATGAGATTTTGATAATAAAATTGCAGCGGGCACTTTAGGTAATTATTAAGCGCCGTTACATTCATTGAAAATTTTTCAAGTAATGAACTGATAAAGTCTTCTTCTGAAGCTGCAATTTGGGGTAGCTGCGCAGTAAGTTGCAAGGCCTGGAATTCAAAAATTTCTTCGGCAGTAAAAGAA
>JAFDZZ010000130.1 GCA_018266715.1 Bacteroidota bacterium | reverse complement strand
CAATACACATCATCGGTTACGCCCCAGGTTTCGTAAGTTTTGTAAGGCCCCTTGGTGCATCCTAAATAAGGGTAGCTGGCCAGGGCAGCCACGCTATGGCCGGGCACTTCAATTTCGGGTATTACATTGATGTACCGGTCTGCAGCATATTTTACTACCTCTTTTATTTCTTCCTGGGTATAATAGCCGCAATATTTCTTACCATCATATTTATTGGTGCCGTAATTGCCAACTAAAGTTTGGGCACGGCAGGAGCCAATTTGGGTAAGCAGGGGATATTTTTTTATTTCAATGCGCCAGCCCTGGTCTTCGGTAAGGTGCCAGTGAAAAGTATTGAATTTATGATAGGCCAGGTAATCAATATATTTTTTTATAAAAGATACCGGGAAAAAATGCCGGCCTACATCCAGGTGCATGCCCCGGTAAGTAAACCTCGGATAATCGGTAATTTGTACAAAAGGTATTTTTAGTTCCGCATTTTTTTGCGGAGGCAATAATTGTAAGATGGTTTGAATGCCGTAAAAAATCCCATTGGCATTTTGTGCGGTTATGGTTACTCCTTCTTTATCTGCCGTAAGGTTGTATGCGCCTTCTGTTGTATTGGCGGTTTCATCATATGCAAGCCTTATTTTGCCAACGGCATTACTTAAACGCACCTGTTTGGAAGTTTCAAAATCAATCACTCTTAAATCTATGCCATACAAGTTTGAAATATATTCCTGCAAACGGTATGCGGCGTTATCAAATTTATCGCCGTTTACTAAAATGATGGTATTCTTATCAATGCTAAAATTGCCCTTGCCCATGCTGTAGGAGGCCGGAATGGGAATTACATTAAGCTGCTGAGCCCATAAGTTTCCACAACTGCAAATGAAAAGCAATAAAAAGGTAATCCTTGTAATCATGTGATGGTTTTTGAAATTTGAATTTGAAATAGATTATTCGTTTACAGGGTTTGGGTTTATAAAACTATCCGGCTCATTTTCGCTATATAGGGATGGGAGGGGTTCTTTTGTACTAATGTCGTCAAAGGTTTTGCCATTATAATGATATTGGGTTTTTACAAAAATTTTATTGGAAGAAGCATCAAATTTATAATAATCAATATACAAAGTATCGTTTTTAATAAAAATCTCAGGGTTGTATTTTCTTCCCCGGTTAAAATGATAAAAATTTTGCCAGCCGTTTAAATAAAGAATGAGTGGTTGAATATAGGTTGGCACCTGGTAAAGGGTAAGCAAGCTGTCAACCTGGTAGTTGCCGCTTTCATTTTTAAAAATTAAAATAAAATCTTTGTCAAAATTTTCGTTGAGCGGAATTTCCTGCACGCAAAAGTCAAAATCATTTACATCGGTTGTGTCGGTGCGTAAAAATAAAAACTTTACCGTCATTTGCCTGATGCTGGGGACGGTCCACACTTCGTAGAAAAATTTCTTTTTTCCAATAGTTCCAATAAAGCCTTGTTCTCTTTCAAAATTTCCCTGGCGGTAGCAAATGGTAAAATTGCTATATAAAGCTGTTTCGTCCTGCGTAATGTTGTCCAAAAAAAACGGGGCATTTTTATCGCCGCCCAACCTGCAGGATGAAATAAGAATACAACATAATATCAGCCCAATAAATTTCACAGTCTCTTTACTTTAAAACGGGTAAAATAAATTTTGTTTTTGCAGAGCCAAAGTAATATACTCGTATTTCTGCCTTTGAAAAATCATCTTTGTTGGCCTGGTAAATGTTCATAAACCGTTGTGGATTTCGGTCAACCAACGGAAACCAACTGCTTTGTATTTGTATCATTATTTTATGTCCTTTTCGAAAGGTGTGGGCAACGTCGGGCATTGAAAAATTAACAGGCGTTACCTGGTTGGGAATAAAAGGTTCAGGGTTTTCAAAGCTATTTCTATATTTTCCCCTCATAATTTCTGCTCGTACCGGCATTTGGTAACCACCCATTACATAGGGCTTGTTATTGCCTTTTACACTATCTGCATATTCAAAATCTTCGGGGAATACATCAATGAGTTTCACCACGAAGTCGGCATCGGTGCCACTGGTACTTACAAATAAATTTGCCGTTACTGCCCCGGCAAGTGTCATGTCTTCGGTAAGGGCATCGGTGCTAAAGCAAAGTACATCGGGCCGGTAGCTGGCAAAGCGCTGGTCGTCGGTCATATATTCCCTGGTGCGGGGTTGCAGCACTCCTTCTGTATAAGGTACGGGATGTGCAGGGTCGCTTATATATTCACTATAGCTTTTTTCCCTGCTTCCTCGAGGTGCAAATTTTTCTGAGCGGCTTTCTTTAAAAGAAAGTTTTCCTTCGGAGGCAATAAACAACGTTTTTTCTTCAATGTGCTTTGGTGGCCAGCTTTCAAAGTTTTGCCATTGGTTTTGCCCGGTAAAAAAAATGGTAGCACCTGCAATATGATCTGCCGTGCCTTTATTTTTTAAATAGTAATTAAAAAAAGGCACTTCAATATTTTGTTGGTACCATTCCGAAGTATTGGAAGCAAACCTGATGTTGCCGAGGTAATTGCCGTTATTACTTGCCCATTGGCCGTGCGACCATGGGCCCATTACTAACCTATTGCTACTGTTGGGGCTTTTTTGTTTTGTTGTTTTATAACAATTCCATGCTCCCCATAAATCTTCTGCATCAAATAATCCGCCCACCCAAAGCATGGCAGGTTTCAAATTGTGTATGGCATTTCTTGCATTGCGGGCTTTCCACCAGTTATCGTAATTGGGATGTTGTTGCACTTCATGCCAAAATTTAATACTGTCTCCAATCATGGCTGAAAGGTTTTTTAAAGTAGCTGCTTGTAAGAAAAACTGGTAATTGTCTTTAATGGGTTGTTTAAAACCTTTGGGAAAAGTTTTTACCGGCTTGGGCCTTGGCTGACCAAATACGGAATAGAAATTAAATCCATCCATTTGAAAAAATGCACCATTGTGATGAAAATCATCGCCAATAAACCAATCGGTAACCGGCGCCTGTGGGCTTACGGCTTTTAAAGCCGGGTGATTGCTTGCTGCGGCCATTGTACTGTAAAAACCAGGGTAAGAAATTCCTTTTACACCTACATTTCCATTGTTGTTGGCAATATTCTTAATCATCCAGTCAATGGCATCATAGGTATCGGTACTTTCATCAATATCTGTTGGCTTTTTTTTCATAGCAATGTATGGACGAACATCTACAAATTCCCCTTCACTCATAAACCGGCCTCTTACATCCTGCGTTACTATTATATAATTTTCTCTGGCATAGGCCATTTCATAAGAGCGCCAAACCTGCATATAGTTTTCTTCTCCATACGGAGAGCAGGAGTAAGGCGTCCTTTTCATTAATATCGGGTGCTGCTCTGTAACGTCTTTAGGTATATAAATAGAGGTGAATAATTTAATGCCATCCCTCATCGGGATCATCACTTCTTTTTTAGTATAATTATTTACAAACCAGGCACTGTCCGTATTTTGTGCAATAAGTAATAACCCTTGAAACGAAAACAGGATGACGAGTAATATTTTTTTCATCTTTGGATGTTTTTAAAGGTTAAATTTACCAAAACAATTGAGGAATGGAGACATTAACGGATGAAAATTTGATAACCGGTTTTTACAGCGCTTTTCAACGACTGGATGCCGACCGTATGAATAGCTTTTACCACAACGATATTGTTTTTTTTGACCCGGTGTTTGATTTATTAAAGGGGAATGAAGTAAAGCAGATGTGGAAGATGCTATGCAGCAATGCAAGGGATTTTTCATTGAGCTTTTCCGATATTAGTGATAAGGGTGAGGGTTATTATACCTGCAACTGGACGGCCAGTTATACTTTTTCCGCAACGGGGAGAAGCGTGATCAACCGGGTAAAAGCGTATATGAAAATTGAAAACGGAAAAATTATGGAACACAGTGATGGCTTTAGCCTTCATCAATGGGCTTCACAGGCCCTGGGTTTTTCCGGCAAACTCTTTGGCTGGAACCGCTTTTTTCAGCGAAAAATAAAGCTGAAAGCCCGTAAAAAATTACTGGCATATATGCAACGGTAAACGGCTTGGTTAAGCACCGCTTGTTAATGAAAAGATAAGGTTTACCTCTAATTTTACCACTTATAAAGTAGAGTTTATTGCCCCGTTTGAAAAGCTTAGCTTTGCACACTTAAAATTATCGTAATTAAGTGATGTATTCTACCAATCGCATTTTATTGTTTTTAATTTTTGTAAGCATCCTGGCATCCTGTAGTAGCAAAGAGTCTAAAAATGGAGTTGCATCTAAAGGCGCCCCATCCGGCCCTCCGCCTACCCGTACCGATGTATTTATTGTAGGCACATCCCCGTTAAGTGACAATATTAGCCTACCCGGAAGTATTATTGCAAATGAAGTAACTGAAATACACCCGGAAATAAGCGGCAGGCTCACTTATTTA
The DNA here is from genome assembly GCA_018266715.1 of Bacteroidota bacterium. Lineage (GTDB taxonomy): Bacteria > Bacteroidota > Bacteroidia > Chitinophagales > Chitinophagaceae > Ferruginibacter. The sequence goes on along the minus strand of JAFDZZ010000130.1, from coordinate 1,071 downwards.
AATATTTCCGAAGGCCAACCGGTTGGGAAGGGTACCTTGCTGGGTAAAATTTACGATGGCGATTTAAGAGCGCAGCTTTCCAAACTTGCCATTCAATTGCAGCAGGCACAACGTACAGCTAAACGTTATGAAGAACTCTTAAAAATACAAGGCGTAAGCCAGCAGGAGTATGATGAGCATTTGCTGAGCATTAGTAATATTCAAGCGGATATGGCTATTGTGCAAAGCAATATAAAACGCACCGAAATACGAGCGCCTTTTAGCGGTACATTGGGTTTAAAATCGGTGAGCCCGGGAGCCTATGTTACCCCTGCAACCATTCTTACCAGCATTCGGCAAAACACACAGTTAAAACTCGATTTTAGCCTTCCGGAAAAATATGCCACAAAAATCCAGGTGGGTCAGTTGGTGTATTTTAAAATGGAAAACAATGATAAAGAATATTCGGCAAAAATATTGGCCACAGAAAGAGGAATAACAGAAGACAGCCGCAGTTTAAATGTACGAGCCTTGCTGGTGAATAATGATGGGAAAATTATGCCGGGAAATTTTGTGGAAGTTACCACCAATTTTGCACCCGACCCTACGGCAATTATGGTACCTACACAGGCGGTAATTCCGCAGGCCAGGGGCAAAAAAATTGCCATTTTTCGAAATGGTATAAGCGTTTTTGAAACCGTGGAAACCGGCTTGAGGGATACCAGTATGGTACAAATTACATCAGGGTTAAAAGTTGGCGACACGATTATCGTATCCGGTATTATGAGCTTAAAACCCAATGGCAAGGTAACATTGGGCAAAGTAATAAATAAGTAAAATAGGGATGAACCGCATCTTACTAGGTATAATGAGTAAGGTTTTTTCATATAGAACGGTTCATGAAAAGTAATGATACATGACACTTTCGGAATTTAGTTTAAGGCGACCCATTTTTGCCATTGTACTGAATATTATTATTGTGCTATTTGGTGCAATTGGGTATAAATTTTTGGGCATCAGGGATTATCCTGCACTCGACCCTCCCAACATAAATGTGCGTACCAGCTACCCGGGTGCTAATGCAGAAATTAT
>JAFDZZ010000012.1 GCA_018266715.1 Bacteroidota bacterium | reverse complement strand
TTCCTGCAATTCATTTACAATTTCGTTATAGCGTACATGCTCCGTTATCATTTGGCTTTCCCAATGGCTGAACGGGTGCGTACCACTGGCGCCTACCCTAAGGTTAAGGTCTTCGGCAATACTGCTGATGGTTTTACGAAGTGTGGCTACATCTATAAAGGCTTCGTCCACATCGGCACAAATATCGGTACCCACTTCTACAACAGCCTGGTGCATTTCTGCCTTTACTTTATCCTTTATAATTTTTTGCCCTTCCTGAACAATTTTTTGGTCATGACTTTTTAATTCATAGGTTTTGGGGTCAAGTACCATGTACTCTTCTTCCACACCCAGGGTAAAATGTTTATAGGAAATACTTGCCATTTAAGTTAATTAATAATTGATAATTGGTAATTGAATATGAATAGTGCAGATAAATGTTACATTAACATTTTCAATTTTACATTCTTAAAATAGCTTTTGCCGGTTAGCACTGCGCTTGATGTATTCGCCCCAGGTAAGGTTATCGGCGCCGTCAACATGAGCTTGTGCTTTTTCTATGGCATAAGTAGCAGCCGTTTCAACCACCCAGTCAAAATTTTCCTGGCCTACACTGGTTACTTCAGCATCCGGAGCCGGGTTACAAAAATCAATGGCATAAGGCACACCGTTTCGTACGGCCAGTTCCACGGTATTAAAATCGTACCCCAGGTAGCGGCAAATACGCAAAACAATATCTTCCATTAGTTTATACCGTTCTTCCGAAGGTTTAAAATCGGCAACATACCTAAGGTGATGTGGATTGCGTGGCTCGTAAGGCATTATGCGTACATATTTTCCACCAATGCAATAGCAGCGATAGTATTCTTCAAATTTAATCTCTTCCTGGAGCATCATCACCAGTTGTTCGGTTTCGGCATGTTTTTCAAAAAACTCATCCATGCTGTTGAGCTGGTAAACACTTTTCCATCCACCTCCGGCAAAGGGTTTCATATAGGCCGGGAAACCAATGTACTTAAAAATACCATCCCAGTCTAAAGGATATTGCAGGTTACTAAATGATTCGGCTGATGTATCGGGCGGCAAATCCCTTGATGGTAAAATAACGGTTTTAGGAACCGGCACGCCAATTTTGGTAGCCAGGCAATTATTAAAAAATTTTTCATCTGCACTCCACCAAAAAGGGTTGTTGATTACGGCCGTTCCACACAGAGCTGCATTTTTTAAAAAGGCACGGTAAAACGGTACATCCTGGCTGATACGGTCAAAAATTACCGCATATTCCGTTGGTTCACCCTGCATGACTTTATCAATTTTTACGGCTTCGGCAACTATACCCGGAACCCCCTTGCTGTTTACCCGTTCTACAAAAGCATCCGGAAAACTTCTTTCTTTTCCGAATAACATTCCAATTTTCTTCATAAAAATTATTTAAGAGATGATAAAATAGTGTTGTGGCTCTGCTCTTCAAATATATTTTGTACATGCCAATAAAACAAAAATGTTTTGATTTTAGGGTAAAGACCAGTAATCTTTTGTCTGCTTTACTTATTTTTGGGTTATGACCTTGTTAAAAAGCGCCAAACCGGCCTTATTGGTTCATCAATTGCTTTACCCTTCTTTGTACCTGGAACGGGAAGTGATTATTGACTGTTATATTCCTACAGGCATCAGCAGCTTAAATAATATCAGCCTTTTATTAATTAACGACGGGCAGGATTTGCCCAAAATGCCTTTTGATAAAATACTGGGCTCATTATTACAAACTAAAGAAATAGAACCGGTTTTTTGTGTGGGCATTCATTGCTCTGCCGACCGTAAAAATGAATATGGTACGGCCCGGTTTTTAGATTATAAAGGCCGGGGCGCAAAGGCGCATTTATATACCGCATTTATTATGCTTGAGCTACTGCCTTTTTTGCGAAGTGAATATCAAATAGATTCATTTAAAGATAAATCGTTTGCAGGGTTTTCGCTGGGTGGACTTTGTGCATTGGATATTGTTTGGAACCAGCATTACGAATTTAGATATGCCGCCGTTTTCAGCGGGTCGTTATGGTGGCGGGATAAAAGCCACCTGGATAAAGACTTTGATGAAGACAAGAACCGCATCATGCAAAAGCAAATCAGGAACGGCGGCTATGTTCCCTGGTTGAAATTTTTCTTTGAAGTGGGTACGCTTGATGAAACCGAAGACCGGAATAGTAATGGCATTATTGATTCTATTGACGATACCTGCGCCGTTATTGATGAATTGGTCAACAAAGGGTACAACCCAAAAACCGATATCAATTATCTTGAAATCAAAGACGGGAGCCATGATGTTGCTACCTGGGCCAGGGCATTCCCTTCGTTTTTAAAGTGGATTTGGGGAACAGGATCAGTAAACGCTTAATTTTTTTTCAACTTCAACTCAAAAAAAGCCGTCTCACATGAGGCGGCTTTACTTTATGAATAATGTTGCTGGTTATTTTAAAACAGAATTGAGTTTATTTTCCAATGCAGCGCCACGCAGGTTTTTGCCAATTACATTGCCATTGGGGTCCAGTAAAAAATTTTGAGGAATGCTATTGATGCCAAATTGCTGGGCTACTGCATTTCCCCAGCCTTTAAGGTCGCTTACCTGCAACCAGGTTAAGCCGTCTTCGGCTATGGCGTCCAGCCATTTTTGTTTATCCTTATCGAGCGATACGCCGAAAATGGTGAAGTTTTTATCTTTAAAAGCAGCATAGCTTCTTACCAGGTTGGGGTTTTCGGCACGGCAGGGCCTGCACCAACTGGCCCAAAAATCTACCAGTACATATTGGCCTTTAAAGGATGAAAGAGATATTTTTTTGCCATCTTTATCCTCTTGCGAAAAATCGGCTAAAGGCTTGCCGATAGGGAATTTTTTTTCTTCGGAAATGATTTGGGCAATATAATTACCCACAGGCGATGTTCTTACCGGTGCTGAAAACGTATTGAATATTTCTTCCACTTTAACTGCATCATTATTGATTTGAAAATGGCGGTAAACGGCTAAAGGAGAAACATAAGATGCCGGGTGTGTTTTGGCAAAGTTTTCCAAAACCTGGCTTGCTTTGGTAGTCGTTTCGGCATCGTAGCGGCCTTGCTGGTTAATTAAACCTTCATAAGGTTTGGTAACTTTTAAATACTCCATAAACTCATTGTGAGAAGGAGAGCCGGTTACAACGGCATCTTGGATGGAATCTTTTTTTGCCGATAATTGAATGGCGCTGTTGTCTAAAAAAAGCGTGATATAGTTTTGTTCGTTATTAAAATTCATCACCCTCACATCGGGAAAAGGCATTTTACCGGTCAACACAAATTTGCCTGCGGTTAGCTTTGCCGAAGATTCCGGCTGGCCGTTATTGGGGTTGAGTAAATTCACTACGGTGCCATCTGCATATCCACTAACGGTACCGTTAATGGTATAGCCCATATTATTGCCGGCAATTTTAGTGCTTGCATTTTGGGCAAAACCCGATAAAGGTAAAAATGCGAGGAAGAGTAAAAATGTTTTCATTGCTTACTGAAATGAATTTTGTATTGAAATATTTTGCAAGATAATGCCTATTGCTTGTTTTTCCATGCTGTTATTGAATAATTAACAACCTTCTGTATATGTTAAATACCCGGCAATTTTAAAAAAACAAAAGCAAAAAATATTTAACTTGTAGGGTCTAAAACAGGTAAAATGATAATAACCGTATTTGGCGCAACCGGAAAGGTTGGAAAACAGATCGTTAAAGCATGTTTGAACGATGGCCATTCTGTGAGGGCCTATGGCCGAAATGTATTTACCTCAAATTTTCGGGAAGAACCGCCTTTGGCTTTATTTCCGGGAACCTTATTTGATGAGGAAGCTGTTTTTAATGTTTTAAAGGGAAGTGATGCCGTTCTTTCGGCCATTGGCGGCGCCATGGATGGTACGGATAAAAGCCGGTCATTAGGAATGAAAAACATTGTTCATCAAATGGAACGGGCAGGGGTAGAGCGTATCATCAACCTGGGCGGATTGGGTATTTTAGAAGACCCCACAAAAGTTCATGGTGAATTAATAATGGATTCTGATAATTTTCCGCTTCATTACTACAATGTTGCAAAAGAACACCTTGAAGCCTATAAATATCTTAATTCGTCGTCATTAAAATGGACCTTTATTTGTGCCCCGGAAATTGTTTACGAAGGGCCCACCGGAAAGTATGTAACGGCAGCAAACCAGCAACCCGCCAATAATCATTACCATATAAATGCAGGAGATATTGCCTTATTTATGGTAGATGAGCTCCAAAAAAATGAGTATATAAGAGTTAAAGTGGGCATCAGTAATTAATGCCTGTTTACTCTTCTCTTTTTTTTTATTTATACAAATTTTTTGGCGTCTTCTAAAAATTTAGCCAATCCTATATCGGTTAAGGGATGTTTTAATAAGCCTAATATGGAATCCAACGGGCAGGTACACACATCGGCGCCGGCTTCGGCACATTGGGTAATATGATTTGCATTTCGTATGGAAGCTGCCAGTATTTCTGTTTTAAAACCTTGTACCGTATATATTTGACGTATCTGGTGAATGAGTTCCATTCCATTCCATCCGGTATCATCAATTCTGCCAATAAAAGGCGACACATATTTGGCGCCGGCTTTGGCCGCTAAAATTGCCTGGCCTGCAGAAAACACTAAGGTACAATTGGTGCGTATGCCATTATCGGTAAACCATTTCATGGCTTTTACGCCTTCTTTAATCATGGGTACTTTTACCACAATATTTTTATGTAAGGCGGCCAGGTATTTTCCTTCGGCTACGATGCCGTCAAAATCGGTAGAGATCACTTCGGCGCTGATATCGCCATTTACCATGTTGCAAATGTCAATATAATGTTTTTCAATGGCGGCTTTTCCTTTAATACCTTCTTTGGCCATTAAAGATGGATTTGTGGTTACACCATCTAAAATACCTAAATCGTTTGCTTCTTTAATTTGAGAAAGATTGGCCGTATCTAAAAAGAATTTCATGTAATATTTTTTTGCAAATTTACAGATTTGCCGTCAAAGCATTTTGTAGAAATATCTTCCTTATTGAAAAATATATTTAATGCAATGGGTAAATTAAAAGGTATTGGCAAATGCACAAAAGAAAATGGCAGAAATAGGGCAGGTAGTAACTAAAAACGGCAAGTTACTTATATCGCACCGCTCAACCACTTACCCTTGCTACCTTCCGGTCCTGGGGGAGTTCAGCAGGAGCTGGTCGTATAAGACTTGCCGGGCGCAAATATAGGCTGTTTAAGGTAAATTAACGGTTCAATTTTTAATGCTTTAACAATTCATCTTAAAAACTAAACCCCGGCCGGTCTCTCCTGGAATTTACCTGGGTAACGCCAATAAGCTGGTCGTTGCGGTCGGTAAAAGATTTGTAATAGATTAATACGGTATAACTGTTTTCGGTTTCCCAGTAATCGCCTTCCAGGGCTTTTTGGGTAGAGGGGTCATTATCATTTTGTAAAATATACTGGTAATTATAATACCCTTGTTTTAAGTATGCTGTAGTTTCATAAAAACCGGTACTGTCATTAAACTGCATTTTCCATCGTTCATTAGGCTGGTAACCGGTAAATGCCGACGATAAATAAAGGCTTTGCCCATAATACGGTTTCCCTTCAGGCGCCGCAAACCTAAAGCGTACCGAGGCATAATCTCCCTGCCACATCGGGTTAATGGTTTCGTAAGTCATGATATTATACATGCCATCATAATCGGGAAAATATACATAGCGTTGACCGGTTCGGTCCACATCGGGTTTAAGGAAAATATCGGTACGGTTTTTAAAATAGTGGGCACTATCCACCCGGTCGCTTTGCAGCCTAAAACTTCTTAAATCAAGCCAACGCCATTCTTTGCCGGCAGGAAAAAGTCCAACATTCTGCATATTGTAAATAAGCGTATTGTTGCGTTGAAAACTTGCCACTACATCCCGTTGTGCAATATCCCATCTGTTGTTTTGTAAAATCACCGCTTTTACTTGTTGAATTGCGCTAAACGCATTCATATCTTTTGGAAGCAAAACGGATAAATCGAGCCGTTGGTGTGTTTTAAAGTACTGCGGTGCAAGCGGCTGAACCACCTGGGCCGAAACCACTGATTTGGCTTCTACCACCAGCATTTGTTTGGTAAATACCAGGTTGGAAGTATCACCGTTTAAAAATACTTTTAAAAGGTAGTTACCCGATTTTACCGGCAGTGAATTGGCATCGGGCAGCAGGGCTTCGTAATGGGTGTACCTTGTTAACGCATACGAAGAATAACGGTAATTGGTAATGCGGTTTTGGGTAAACCCTTTTATATAATCAAAGGCATTGAGATTGGCCGGAACCCAATTGTAATCACAAAGCACATAAGTATAATAATAGCTTTTAAGGCTTCCTTCAAGATCGTCAAACTCCAATTGGAGCGGTTCTTTACTGTTGAGTGCGTAAATAGGGAGCTGCTGCTGGTTGCCATAGCCATACAATTGTGCAGTGGCAATATAAGGCTGGTAAATTTTTTCAATTACCTGGGCATGAACCTGCGAAAAAGAAAATAAAATAAAAAGGAAATAATATCTGCTCAATACGGCTTGTATTTTCATCGAATAGCGTAAATTCATTTACTTTTGAAAGATACGAAATAAATTGTTTTGAACTTTTCCTTTTTCATTGCCCGGAGAATAGCTTCAGTAAAGAAACATTCGTTCAGCCGTTTTATAATTGGGCTGGCCATTTGCGCCACCACCTTAAGTGTTGCGGTTATGATAGTGGCCCTGAGCTTTGCCAATGGATTTCAGCAGGTGATCAGCAATAAAGTTTTTAGCTTTTGGGGGCACATAAGGGTGCAGCAAAATTTGGGTATGGGTAATGGCTTATCGGAAGAATATCCCAGCCCGGCCAACGATACCGTAGAACATTATTTAAAAAGTTTGCCACAAGTGGCCAGCGTAGAAAAGTATGCCACTAAATCGGCTATTTTAAAGTATAATACCGATATTGAAAGTGTTTTGTTAAAAGGAATTGACCGGGATTTTCAATTCAGCAGGTGGCAGCCCTTTTTGCAAAAAGGTAAATGGCTTTCTTTCCCCGACAGTGGGTACAGTAATGAGATTAACATCAGCACTTATACGGCCAACCGGTTAAATATTCAGCCGGGAGATGAACTCCTGGTGTATTTTTTTAGAGAAGACGGAAGTAAAACGGCAAGAAAATTAAAGCTGGCCGGCTTGTTTAAAATAGGACTGGAAGAATATGATAAAAATTTTGCCATTGCCGACATCAACCTCATTCGCCGGCTCAATAAATGGGATAGTACGGATATAGCTGCCTACGAGGTTTTTTTAAAAGACTACCGGCTAACCGATAGTATGAACAATAAAATTTATGAGGCCCTTCCGCAAACCTGGTATAGCAGGAGCATCAATGAAATTTATCCCAATATTTTTGATTGGTTGAAACTGCAATCCCAAATAAAAAAAATCCTTATTGTAATTATGATCATTGTTGCCGTGGTAAACCTCATTACCTGCCTTATCATCCTGGTTTTAGAGCGCATTCGTATGACGGGTGTATTAAAGGCGCTTGGAGCCGGTAACAATGCTATAAGCGGTATATTTTTATACAATACTTCTTTTATCGCCTTAACGGGAATTGTGCTGGGCGCCCTGCTGGGGCTGGCCATTTGTTTTGCACAAATAAAAACCGGATTTATTAAATTAAACGAAGAAGCTTATTTTATTTCAACGGCTGCGGTGGCCATCAACTGGTGGCAGGTGGCGCTGGTGTGTCTTTTTACTTTTGTGGTATGTATGCTTACGTTACTAATTCCCGCATTACTGGTTAGAAAAATAAACGTGGTAAAAGCCATTCAATTCAGGTAAATTATTTGGAGTGAATGTTACAAAAAAGAAATTTCATCTTTATACTTCAGTGAAATTTTTGGCTTTTTCATCATCAAACTCACCTTCCCATCGGGCAATTACCGTACTAGCCAGGGTATTGCCAATAACATTTACCGATGTACGGGCCATGTCCATCAATTCATCAATACCATAAATAGCCATTATAGGCCAAAGCGGGAAGTTAAATGTAGATGCCGTTGCAATTAAAATTACCAACGATGCCCTTGGAACGGCCGCAACACCTTTGCTCGTAAGCATTAAGGATAAACCAATTAAAAGCTGGTGTCCAAAATCAAGGTGCATACCGGCTGCCTGCGCTACAAAAACCGATGCCAGCGAAAGATAAAGCGTAGTGCCGTCGAGGTTGAACGTATAACCGGTTGGGATTACAAATGACACGATTTTTCTGGGTACGCCAAAACGCTCCATATTTTCCAATGCAATCGGCAAAGCAGAATCGGAGCTTGTTGTGGCAAAGGCAATGGAAACCGGCTCCCTGATGGCCTGTATGAATTTTTTTATGGGAATTTTAGCCACATACAAGGCAATGGGGAGCAGTACAAATAATAAAAAAGCAATTAATGCTACATACAAAGTGAGTAAAAGTATGACCAGGTTCTTTAAAATATCAATACCCAGGTGCCCAACCGTAACTGCAATAGCTGCTCCTACGCCAAATGGTGCAAAATACATGATGATGTTGGTGAACCTAAACATAGTTTCGGCAAGGCTTTCTGAAAATTCCAGCAGTGGTTTTTTCTTCTGTTCTTTTAAAAGGGCCAGTGAAATGCCAAAAATTACACTAAACAAAACTATGGGCAACACATTGCCTTCATAAACCGATTTTATGATGTTTTCAGGGAAAATATCAATGATATGGTCCTGCCAGGTTTTGGGTACAACTTTGGGTAGCTCGGTAAGTAATGCCTGCGGAACTTCAATTCCCACACCGGCCTTTGTGAGGTTAATAAAAATTAAGCCAATGATTAAGGCTAATGTAGTAACCACTTCAAAATATAAAATAGATTTCCAGCCCATGCGGCCAACCTGCTTAAGGTTGCTATGGCTGGCAATGCCCACCACCAGTGTAGAAAACAACAAAGGCGCAACTATGGTTTTTATTAACCGCAAAAATATTTTACTTAAAAACTGCAGGTTTTGAGAAAAAGCCGGAAAATCCACCCCAATTTCAATACCCATGGCCATGGCAATCATAATCCAGGTGGTTAACGATTTTTTAAACCATCCCCAAATAAAAAGGCTGGCAATAAAAATCCACCGGCTCCACATTAAAACGGTACCTGAAACCGGTGTAAAATATTCATGTAAAATATGCAATAGGGCCACTATGGTAAAAAGTGACAGGGATAATATACCGGCTGTTTTTTTTGTCATAATTAGTTTCGATAAAATGCTAAGCAGCTGCGCTTATGTTTCAAAATTATAAAATTACTCTTGCAAATACCGCAAAATGATCAGAAGCAAACCTGCCGTTCCAGGTTTGAGAAATATGGGCATGTTTCAACACTTTGGCCTCTCCTTTAATAAAAATAAAATCTATGGGCTTATCCGAAGTTTCTTTGGGCCCAAAAGCGTTGAAAGATCCGCCTGGCCCGTAATGTGGCGTGAGTGAAATGTCGTTGGCATCGGTAAAAAATTTACCGCTTTTTTTATCCAGTAAAACCCGGATGGGTTCATCATCTTTAGAACTGTTAAAATCTCCCATTATTAATGCAGGGTATTTTGAAGTAAGAGCAAATACTTTTTCTTTGAGCAATACAGCGCTGTTTTTGCGGGCTTCATGGCCAATATGATCAAAATGGGTGTTAAAAACAAAAAATATTTTTTGGGTTTTAAGGTCTTTAAATTTTACCCAGGTTACAATACGGGTAATGGCAGCATCCCAGCTTTTACTTCCGGCAACAGATGGGGTTTCACTCAGCCAAAAGGTTTGGTTGTCCAAAGCTTTAAACCTTACGCTGTCATAAAATATAGCCGAAAATTCTCCCTTGGTAGTCCCATCATCCCGGCCCACTCCGCAATGTTTAAACCTGGGCAAAAGCTGCTGCAGGTCGGTCATTTGCTCGTAAAGAGCTTCCTGTACGCCTAAAATTTGTACGTCATGAAACTGCACTTCGGATGCCACAAAACCTTTACGGTGTGGCCAGGCATTAAGGCTGTCTGATGCCAGGTTGAGCCTGATGTTAAAACTCATTATATTGAGTGCAGCCTGTGCCTGTGTTTGGCCCGCTGACCCAAGCAAAACAAATAAAACCGGCAAAATTTTCTTCATGCTTTAAAGTTAGCGGATATTGACCAATCTCATCATAAATGTTGACACAGGTCGTATAAAAATTTAATGGAAAAAGTAGATTTGGTTGCTGCAATTTTAAATAAATGGGTATGAAAACAATTATTGTTGCTACAGATTTTTCAAAGGCATCGCAGAATGCCATTGATTACGCCGTGGAAATAGCCTTGCAGGTAAATGCCCGGCTTATATTATTTAACGCCTACCAAATGCCGGTTGCCGTTTCTGAAATGCCGATCGTGTATGATACCGAAGCGCTTATTGAAGATATTAACAAGCAACTCAATACTATTAAAGATAAGATACAGCAGCAAAAGGGGAGCCGGTTATTGGTGCAAACCGAAGTGAGTGAAGGCTCGCTGATTGGTTGCCTTAAAGATATTTGTGAAGATATGGAACCCTACGCAGTGGTAATGGGCAGCCAGGGAACCACTGCAGCAGAACGATTTTTCTTTGGGAGCAATACTTTATATGCACTAAAGCATCTTCATTGGCCGATTTTGGCGGTGCCTCCACAATATACTTTTAAAGGGATTGGTAAAGTTGCTTTTGCCAGCGATTTGAATAAAGACGTGGGGAAGACCGCATTGGCAATACTTAAAGATTGGGTTACCGATTTTAATGCCGAGTTGCACATTGTTCATTCCGCCCCGGAAGACCAATTATACGAAAATGCAGTATTTGCCTCCGGCGCCATGCAAAAAGAGTTTAATTTACTGAAACCCCGGTTTCATTTTATTTCCGGGAAAAATGTTGAAGAATCCATATCGCAGTTTGTAGTACAGGAACAGATGGATGTTTTGGTGCTGTTGCATAAAAGTTATGGATTCATTGAGGGGCTTTTCCATAAAAGCCAGGCCAGGCATTTTGCTTTAAATACGGCAATCCCTTTACTGGTTTTGCATGAGTAAGTGAATCCGTTTATGGATGTACAGAATGTAAAACGTATTCAACTAATTCTTACTTGCTATTGCGATATCACTTCTACATGTGGCAAATCTTTCGGCATTCCATATTCGTCTGTGCAATAAGAAATCTTTGCAGTATTAAATGCCTTAGGACAACAGGCGCCGGCCCTGCCGTTACATTTTACAAAAGCGGTCACACAACCAGTTGCAGGATCATAAAAAATCATAGCTGAAACAACGCAATTTCCATTGCTTTCACATAGCTGATCATGAAACACCAATAACTGCAGTTCACCTGCTCTTATCTTTTTTTCAAGTTCATCAGCAAGTTCATCAGCTTTATCTTTTGCATCATTGGCTTTATCCACCATATCCTTTAATTTGCTTAGCAACTCTTTACTTTCCATAAACATACCTATTGCTTTTCCCACGGATTCTTTAATTAATTCTTCCCCCAACTTCCTTACTAAGGATTCAGCCCACTTTCCTGCCATGGTACGAATACATTTCTGGCAACTTTCACACATATTACTGTACTCTTTACCCTGTGCTCCACCCGCATCTGCTTCTAATTTTTTTATTGCTTGACTCAACCCGGTATGTAAGGACTCATTTTCAAGTCTCCGGGGTTTGTCGAGTTTCGGTATTTCAAATTGTACAGCAGGAAGATCAAGATTTACATTCACGATAAAACTCCCCATCCTCATACTTTGCACATCAAATCGTTTAGTAACTTTTCCCGTTCCAATACTATCGGGGGATAATGGAATGATAACTTTTTTAAACGGAAACAGGGTTATAATTTCTGTGCTCAAATTTTCAAGAATAAGAAATGCAGTATCGGGTAAATTTTGAAGCCCGGTTATGGTTACTTCAATAAAAGTTTTTTCACCTTTAACTAAATTCAGTTTCCCGGTTGATACATTCATAGTAACGCCTGAAACTAGTTTCGAACATCCCTGCCTGTTAGTTTCCTGTATATTCAAATTGTGAAATCCACCGGCATCCTGTGGATAAAAAATAATGCATTGCCTGGGAGATTCTGCTACGATCTCAATTAATTTGCCGTCAATACTGCATTGGGTATTACTGGCATCTCCATCAAAATTTCCAGGAATTGAAACTGGTGATGCAGTCAATATATGATTGGGTATGGCACATTGTCCCGATACCGATTTCTGGTTAGAAGGAATGGAAATATTGCTAATTCCCTTTCCATCTGAATTCATAAAAAAAATAGTCGTACTATCAGTTTTAAGTCCGGCTTCTTTTTTAAAATGAATTTTATTATTGATACCATCAATTGAAAATTCATGTTGATCAATTATAAAAAAAGCCTTCTTAAGGTCAGACAGGCTTTTTGTTTCCTGCTTTAAATTTTTTCCGGCAGGTTCTACATGTATTGTTCCGGAAATAATATCGCCCACTCTAATATCATCGGGCAGATATACTTTTACTTTTCCTGACGGATGGTTGAATTCTACTGTTGATAAGCCTTTTTGGACTGTTAAAGTTTGTGCCCGGTTAACAAACCGTGTATCAGAAGAAGTAAAATAAACACAGCCGGACCCGGTTTCGTTTTCATACCTCTTATGCTTTATGTAAATATAAATAATTTGCTATTTAATTAATAAAATAATTAATAAGAATTTGGGAATAATTATCATCATTATAAGCGGTTAAGGCATTGAAAAAAGGTGAAACTTTTATTTCCCATCCGGGGCTTGCCGTGTTAACCAAAGGCCTGGTGCATAGATATAAATATTCTATTTTTCAACGATGAGTCCGCTCTGCCCACGCTGTGAGTTGTCAAAGAAACATGTCTTTACTTTTTCATTTCGGAAAATTGCTATCACGATATCAGTGACGAGTAAATGTATTTTTTGATCAATGAGTTATTTTCCGCAAGACCAGTACCACCGTAACATTACCAGCATCTGTTTCAATATATCGTCCGACAAGAAGTGTAAAAGGAAAATACTATTCCATAGTTGATTAATTATTTATCGGCAATTGCCTGTTGATCATTCGTGGAGGCGTCAAGCCCGGCATACGGGTACATAGCCTCTCCAAAATATACAGTGAAACTGTTTTTTTTCTATCCCGATTCCCGTCATCGTCTCCTGCAAAACTTATATAAATAGTATAAAGACCATTTAAAACAACCAGCCCGCAATCAAAACATTTATTTGCTTCTTCACCATTATCTGTGAAATAAGCAGAGTCAGCTACCCAGTTAATACGTTCAGGCGATCTTCCCCAGCTTTCAAAGTGGCGGTTGAAGTTCATTTTGTATTCAGCAAGGGCTTCTGATTTAGACGGCCATTTGATCAATCGTACTGCTATTTGACGTTTGGACTGCTGATTAAAAAAACGGTAGAAACATCCTTTATAAATTTCAGTATTCAATTCGTCAGGCGCATTGCTTGATATGATAATGCCAAATGGATTGAGAGAGTCCACAAAAGTTGGTGGAACTAGTATGCACATATCAGGTATTGTATCTGAAGGTACCTGAGCTTTATTAATTGATTTGTCATTATTGCCTTTGCAAAAAGAACTTAACGTTATAAGAACTGATATCAATACGAAATGAATATTTTTTTTCATATAGTTATTATTTATCTATCATCGCCTGCAGTTTATCTGTAGGGAATTTTTCCTGGAAGATTTTTGCAAAATTTGCCTGCGGTTTCCATTCATCCCATACCAGGTTAATCTCGAAAAGCTGCGGAACATATTTAGGCAGATCTTTGCGTATATAATCAGGGTTTTCAGTTATCAGCAAAAGACTTCCTTCCGGGTTCGTTTCAAAGACAGGCTCCGCATTATACATGACTTTTATCATTGCAGGGTCATTTAGCTTTCCTTCATTTTTTGATTTTTCTGTTTCATCCCTGAATTTTTTTAAAATATCCTCCCTTACCTTTTTGGCTTCGTTTACTTTTTCATCTCTTATCTGCTGATCTGTTTTATAGCCGGAGAGATAGTAGTCCGTATTTGCTTTTAATTGTTTAGGGTCATTAGCAAACTGTTTTTGAAGCCTAAGAAGTTTTGTGTTTTTTTCCTTTTCCTGTTCTTCTGCAGAGCGGACAGGCATTTGTTCAAAGTTCCTGATCGTTTCATTCCAAATTTTGCTGTGATAAACAATACAATAATCGAGGTATTGCTTTTTTGTTATTGTTATATAAGGTAATACTCCGCCTTTCCGATAAACAAGGGCGCCACGGATCCTGGAGCCAGGCTCAGAATAATACAATTCATAACCATCTTCCTTGTATTGAACCGTTGCCTTGGTCATCACCGGTAATCCGTTTATTGTCCAGTCGTCATCCACACCGGTTTCTCCAATATTTTTATTTGCAATAATGTTTAGCCATGTGCCGGTTTCACCGGGATAGCCGGGAATCAATGAATGAGTTTTGCCATACTCACACTGGTAACGGAAGAAGCCGGCAGTATAAGAAAATTGTAAAAAATGTGGGGTATTCATATAATCAAATGTGAGATAGCCATTATTATCCTTAAAGTATTTACGTTTAGATCCAAAATAACTTACTCCTTCACTACGGTGCCATACTGCATCAACACCTTTGGGTTCAGGATAAATTTTTAATATCAATTCATGAATTGCATCAAGCCTGTCAATACATTCTTTTGAATTAGTGGAACCAAGATCAGTTGTTTTCATCCATCTGCCGTCTGCTTTTTGTGCTATTTCATCGGTGCAGGGCTTTTTGATAAAATTCTTTGTTTGACTATAAGATAACATGCAAATTGAAAGGAGGAATAATAAAACGAGTTGTTTTTTCATAGAATAAATTATTTATCAATCATTGCCTGCAGTTTTTGAAAAGGGAAATCCTGTTCCATTAGTTGGTCAATTTTTTTCAGGGATATATCGTCACTCCATGTCCACTCCACTACAAAAAGCTGGGGTACATGTTTGGGCAGATCCTTTCGGATATAATCCCGGTTCTCAATCACCACCATAGATGCCTGCAAAGGGTCTGTGTCGAAAATAAGGTCCGCATCATACATCACCCGGATCATTGCCGGGGAATCAAGCAAACCCTGCTGCGTTGTACTTTCCAGTTCGTCTGTAAATTTTTTTAATTGCAGCGCTTTAAGTTTTTTAAAATTATCAATCTGTTCATCCCTTACCTGCGGCTCTAAAGAGCCTACAGGAAGATTCTCCGTTCTTTTGATTTGATCATCATAAAGTTTCGTGGTAAAAAGGATACATTGTTCAAGATATTGTTTCCGGGTAACCGGTATATAAGGTAAAATGCCCTTGCGATGAATAAGTACAATGCGATAGTTTCTGCCTTTTACCGCATCCTTTAATCCATCATCCGATAATAATCTTGTTCCCGCATTCAGGGTTCTTACCGGCATCCCATTGACCATCCATGAATCATCAGGTGGATTCCCTATTGCCGGATCACTTTTATTGGCTGAAATGGTTACCCAGGTTCCTGTTAATCCCGGGTAGCCCGGATTCATTTTTTTATCATTGTATGGATCACAGCGATAAGCAAAGAACCCTGCTTTATAATAGTACATTCTGAAATGAGGAAGTTCTATTGACATGTACCTGGGACTGCCATCGGGGTAAGGTGAGTTTTTTGATTTTGAACCAAAGTAACTTATTCCTTCGGCTGTATGCCATGCCGCATCTACGCCGGTTGGCTGGGGGTAAACCATCAGCATCAGCTTATGAAATTCTGCAAGTGTAGCATTGATCTCTTTTGAATTAGTTGTGCTTGGATCTTTCGTCTTCACCCACCTGCCTTTTGCATTTTGCGCCATGGCATCGGTGCAGGGAACATCGGTGCTGATGCTTTTCTGGCTCCAGGATGAAAAATGGAGGATGAGAAAAGGGAGTATAAAAACTTGTCTTTTCATAAACGATTTATTTATCAATCATCGCCTGCAGCTTCTCAACAGGAAAATTTTCTTCGATCAGTTTTACGATAACCATCATAAACAGGAATCACGTCGCCAGGTTAGCTTTACTCTGCATCCGCCGGTGAGGGCCGGGAGAACATTCCATTTCTTTGATAAAAGAGTATGAACCCCAAGGAGTTTTGCTTTCCAGAAGGATAATAACCCGTTAACGTTATTAATTATACCTATTGGAATCTTTTGATTGAAAACACTTCCATTTTCTATTTCCATATTTATCTCAACACCGCCTTTAGTTGGTATCCCTACTCTTTTCCACCAGGTAACAGGTTTACCGTTATACGCACCGGGCTCGAGTATAAAGTCAATTACGTTTGGATCAACACCCGCTGCATTATACACTACAGAAAAATCTATTTCATCGCAATCGTCACCGGTTAAAAAAGTTCCTGTTGCAGTAGTAGTTGTTTTAGGGAAGGGATAGACGACTCCTGCAAAAGCGGTATCCATAAGTGACAATTTCGTGTTTTGTGGTATGGAAGATCCATCGGTAGTCATGTCAGCCGAAACAGAATAGTGCATGATAGAACTTTTGTCGTAAATAGAGTTAGTGAGAGTAGAGGCTGCTAATTTATTTATCACCTGTTCATTTACTTTTTTCCTGTCCCAGCCGATCTTTGCATAGTATTTATAAAGTTTCGCAGTATCCCATTTGATACCTCCGAATGGTGACTGGTGTTCATGAATAAATCCAAGAACGTGCCCGAATTCATGCACGATTATTCTTTTGAATTCATCTTCATTCGTAGTGTTTGAAAACGAAGCATAGTTCATTGTTTTTGCACGGATAATATTATACAACACATTTCTCCCCACCCAGGACCAGCTTCCATCATTATTGTCAAATCCAATTATCACCTGTGCCTTTGAAATATCATCAACAAAACTGAATTGTATATTGGCGATAGTTTCCCATACACGGGCATATTGTTTCACTTTGTCGGCAACGAATCTTGTGGTCTTAATTTTGCTTGTGTCCATACCTACTGTAATCACATCACCCGGCGACCACATAAGATCAGTGTAAGCAGCCAGTCCCTGTTTAGTAACATCTGTATAATCCAG
>JAFDZZ010000129.1:20559-20709 GCA_018266715.1 Bacteroidota bacterium | reverse complement strand
ATTTCAGAGAAACTTTGGTATTGCCGCCCATATTGATGCCGGTAAAACCACTACTACAGAGCGTATTCTTCGCTATACCGGAATGATTCACAAAATTGGTGAAGTGCATGATGGTGCTGCAACAACAGACTGGATGGAGCAGGAAAAAGA
>JAFDZZ010000129.1:2838-20351 GCA_018266715.1 Bacteroidota bacterium | reverse complement strand
CTGGATGGTTTGATTGCCCTGTTTTCTGCTGTGGATGGTGTAGAACCACAATCCGAAACCGTATGGCGCCAGGCCAACCGTTACCATGTACCCCGTATTGGTTTTGTAAATAAAATGGACCGTGCCGGTGCAGATTTTTTAAATGTAGTGAAACAAGTAAGGGAAATGCTGGGTTCAAAAGCTGTGCCTTTGCAAATACCTATTGGTGCAGAAGACAGCTTTAAAGGCGTTGTTGATCTTATTAAAATGAAAGGGATTATTTGGCACGCCGAAACAGAAGGTATGACTTTTGATGAAATTGACATTCCTGAAGATTTGCTGGAAGAAGCCAAACAATTGCGTGCAGAGCTGGTAGAAGCCGTTGCTGAATATGATGATCATTTAATGGAAAAGTTTTTTGATAATCCCGATACGATTTCGGAAGACGAAATACATGCGGCCATTCGTAAAGCAACCATTGATTTAAGTATTGTGCCCATGATGTGCGGATCATCATTTAAAAATAAAGGGGTGCAAACTGCGCTGGATGCCGTTTGCCGCTACCTTCCCAGCCCGGTAGATATTGAAGCCGTTAAAGGAACCGACCCGGATACCGGCGCAGAATTATTGCGTAAACCCGATCCCAAAGAACCTTTTGCAGCATTGGCGTTTAAAATTATGACGGATCCTTTTGTGGGTCGTTTAGCGTTCTTCAGGTGCTATAGCGGCCACTTAGATGCAGGTTCTTATGTACTCAATGTAAGAAGCGGAAAAAAAGAACGTATCAGCCGCATCATGAAAATGTTTGCCAACAAACAAAACCCCGTTGATTTTATTGAGGCCGGTGATATTGGGGCAGCGGTTGGTTTTAAAGAAATAAAAACCGGGGATACTTTATGCGATGAAGATCATCCGATCACATTGGAAAACATGTTTATTCCCGAGCCGGTTATAGCCATAGCCATTGAACCCAAAACCCAGGCCGACGTGGACAAAATGGGTATGGCCATTGCCAAGTTGGTGGAAGAAGATCCCACGCTTCGTGTAAATACTGATGAAGATACCGGCCAAACTATTTTACGTGGAATGGGTGAACTTCACCTGGAAATTATCCTGGATCGTATGAGAAGGGAGTTTAAAGTGGAAGTAAACCAGGGCGCTCCACAGGTGGCTTACAAAGAAGCGTTTAGCAAAACCATTGAGCACAGGGAAGTATTGAAGAAACAAACCGGTGGCCGTGGTAAATTTGCCGATATTATGTTTGAAATTGGCCCTGCAGATGCAGAATGGCTAAAAGAAAACGAAGGCAAGCATTTCCAATTTGTAAATGACCTGTTTGGCGGATCTATTCCTAAAGAATTTATTCCGGCAATTAATAAAGGCTTTGAAACTTCAATGACAACGGGTGTATTGGCCGGCTACCCCATGGAAAGTATGAAAATACGGGTATTTGACGGTAGCTACCATGATGTGGATTCTGACTCTATGAGTTTTGAATTGTGTGCTAAATCCGGTTTCCGTGAAGCCGGCCGCAAAGCAAAACCGGTTTTACTGGAGCCCATCATGAAAGTGGAAGTTCTCACACCGGATCAATACATGGGTGATGTAACGGGCGACCTTAACCGCCGCCGTGGAATGCTAGAAGGTATGGACAGCCGTAATAACCTGCAGGTGATAAAAGCTAAAGTTCCCTTGAGTGAAATGTTTGGTTATGTAACCCAGTTGCGTTCACTCTCTTCTGGCCGTGCCACTTCTACTATGGAGTTCAGCCATTACACCCCTGCACCTAACAATATTGCAGAAGAAGTAATTGCTAAACAAAAAGGTAAATTAAACGTAGAAAGCTAAAACCTTAGTTTATTAATCTTGAAACCCTGCTTTGTAAAAAGCAGGGTTTTTTATTGAGCCCTTACTTGAAATAAAATTGGTTTAACTTTTTTTTATCTTATTCCAAAAATCCTTTTTGGCAAAAAATCCATCTTTAAATAGGAGTGAATTTTCTATTGGCCGTTGCTAATGCTAACCTATATTTTTATCTTAATTTGATCCACCCTGTTTTCTACAATTGGGTAAGGCTTTTCTCATTTGATGGGAGCCTTTTTTGAAGCCGATTAAATTTGGAGCATGCGCTGTTATTGGTTACATTTATACTTAGGTAAGGTGTACATGTATTAAACTTTAACGAAGAGTACAACTTTTCTTTTTTAGTGATTTTTTTATAACGGCCGGCATACTTCAATATGGATACCAGGGGCATTAACATACTCAATGCGGGTTTAATTGTATTTTCGCTGCTGCTGGCCTGTATCATCCCATTTGAACTTTTTCTTTTTTCGTATGCCGTATTAGGCCCGTTGCATTATCTCACCGAAATAAACTGGCTGAACGACAGGAATTATTTTGTAAAAAGTAAAAGGTATGTAATTATTTTGGTGGCTTTTGCTGCTTTATTGTCCTTGCCTTTCCTGCTGCATTTACCCCTTCTACATTCTTTGAAGCAAACGGCTTTAGGCAGCCGCATCCTGTATTATTCACAAAAAATGAGTGGGTACATGGTATTTATTTCCCTCATTTTTTCTATTGGGCTTATTTACTTTAAAAAATGGCAACATGTTGGGTTGTATTTTGTTTTTGCTTCTTTGCTGAGTTTTATCGTAATAAAGTATTTGCCGGTTTATGCCTTGTTTTTAGCCATGTTTATACCAACCTTAATACATGTGTATTTATTTACTTTACTGTTTATGATTTATGGTACGCTTAATGATAAAGGTCAAAGCGGCTGGCTGGCCATAATATTATTGCTTCTATGCCCTTTTGTAGTGATGCTGTTGCCTGTAGATGCTGCAAATTATGTGGTAAGCGAACCGGTGCAATCCACTTATACCGCAAATAATTTTAACCGGGTAAAATACGGTATTGCCGGTTTTCTTCATTTGAAGGAACGAAATGCAAGCTTTGATTTGGGTTCTGTTGCAGGTATTAAAATACAGGTGTTTCTTGCATTTGCTTACACCTATCATTATTTAAACTGGTTTTCCAAAACGTCCATTATCGGTTGGGGGAAAAATTTACAACGCAACAAGGTATTGATTATCCTCGGCTTTTGGATACTTTCTATGGGCTTGTATTATTACAATTTCCGTACGGGCCTCCTGGCATTATTCTTTTTAAGCCTGCTGCATGTGTTTCTTGAGTTTCCACTCAATATTCATTCGGTGAAAGGCATTTTTTACAGCCTGGTTAAGGGTAAAGCAAGGCTTTAGTTTAAAATCTTCTTTTTTCCCTGTTGCCGGTTGATCTTCTTTCATCACTTGGTTTTTTAAACCCTCCATCGGCTTCATTCATACGAATGGTGCGGTTATTATGGCGTTTCCCGTCAAGTGATTTTATCATTCGACCTGCGTTTGCGTTATCCACTTCTACCCAGGTGTTCATTTCACGCATATCAATTTTGCCCAGTACATCTTTTTTAAGATTGCTTTCATCCAAAATAAATTGTAAAAAGCTGGCTTTGTAAAAACCGTCTTTTGTGCCAACGTTAATGAAAAGCCTGGTGTACCCGTTATCCCTCCTGTTAAAACTTCCCCTGTCTCTGCGGCCACCCTGCATACGGTTGTCATTTTGGGCAAATTTGGAAGACTCTCTTGTATTCAGGTCATCAGCATTTTCGTAGTATTTTAAAAAATGATTGAATTCCAGCGCTGCAACCCGTTGCAGTACTTCTTCCTTGCTAACGGTTTCAAACTTTTTCATCAGGTCGGGCAAATAGGTTTCATATTCACCGTTGGAAATATCGGCCGTGTTTAATTTATCCATGAAATGGAAGAATTGTTTACGACAAACTTCTTTACCGGATGGGATGTCCAGTTTATGAAATTGCTTATTTATAAGCCGTTCCAATGATTTTATTTTGTATTGCTCCCTGCTATGGCAAATGGAAACGCAAATACCACTTTTGCCTGCCCTTGCCGTTCTTCCGCTACGGTGGGTATATACTTCCAGGTCATCGGGTAATTCATAATTAATCACATGCGTAATGCCATCCACATCAATTCCCCTTGCGGCAACATCGGTTGCAATGAGTAATTGAAGGGATTTACTGCGGAACCTGCCCATAACTTTATCTCTTTGTTGTTGTGTAAGGTCGCCATGCAAGGCTTCAATATCATAGCCGCTTTTGGCAAGTTTTTCTGCAATTTCCTGTGCATCGGCCTTGGTACGGGTAAAAATAATTCCATACATGCCCGGGTTAAAGTCAATGAGCCTTTTAAGGGTTTCATACCTGTACTGCGCCTGTGTAATAAAATACTGATGGTCTATATTCACATTACCGCTGTTTACTTTACCTACGGTAACTTCTTTGGGGGCCGTCATATAGTTTTTTGAAATAGCCCTTACTTCCGGCGGCATGGTAGCGCTAAACAGCCAAATGCTATCTCTTATTACCGTGTTTTTTAAAACAAAATCAATATCATCCCTAAAACCCATGTTGAGCATTTCATCGGCTTCATCCAGCACAACGTATTTCACTTTGCCCAGGTCAACGGCTTTTCTTTCAATAAGGTCAATCAACCGGCCCGGTGTAGCCACTACAATTTGAACTCCTTTTTTTAGGTTCCTGATTTGCATGGTTATTGAAGCACCGCCATAAACGGCTTCGGTACTCAGGCCACGGATATGCTTGCTAAAGGTAGAAAGGTCGTTGGTGATTTGAAGGCAAAGTTCCCGGGTAGGGCAAATAATAAGGGCTTGCGGAAATTTATCGCTTACCTGGATTAATTGTAAAAGCGGGAGCCCGAAAGCGGCCGTTTTACCGGTTCCGGTTTGCGCCAGCCCTACAAAATCTTTGGTGCCGCTTAAGAGCACAGGGATGGCTTTTTCCTGTATAGGAGTGGGGCTGGTAAAGCCCAGTTCGGTTATAGATTTAACGATAGACTCATTGAGTCCTAAAGATTCAAATGCATTCATAATAAAAATTTATAGGCAGATTGATGCCTGTGATAACATGTGATGGCCTGAAAATTTCATACATACATGTTATGCACCCGGCTGAAGAAAAAATACCGGTTAGGTTAAAAAATACCGGCCTGTACAGCATCTTTGCACGTCATGCAAATACTTGGAAATTTTACAATCGGGCGCAAAGTTACGTTATTCTTATGTAATATTTCAATTTTTTTCGTTCTTTCATCTATTTGTGCTACCGTTTAACGATTAATTATTACCGTAAGCAGCTTATGCCATTATATTTGCAGTTAAACAAAATTTAAATGGCAAACTTATTGGAGCTGCAAAACCTTAAGAAGTATTTTGCTACACAAAAAGCAGTGGACGATATTAGTTTTTCGATTCCCCGGGGAAGTATTTTTGGATTACTCGGCCCCAACGGCGCCGGTAAAACCACATTGTTGCGCATGATTACAGGGATATTTTACCCCGATAGCGGTCAAATAATATTTAATGGTAAAAAGTTTGATCCGATGCTTGATCCGCAAAACATTGGGTATATGCCCGAAGAAAGGGGCTTGTACAAAAAAATGAAAATTGGAGAACAGGCCGTTTATTTAGCCCAGCTTAAAGGGTTAAAAGCATCGGAAGCTACCCAAAGGGCTAAAGAGTGGTTCGGCAAATTTGAAATGCAAAGCTGGTGGAATAAAAAAGTGGAAGATTTAAGTAAAGGCATGAGCCAGAAACTACAATTTGTTACAACGGTAATGCATCACCCCAGCTTAATTATACTGGATGAGCCTTTTAGTGGCCTGGACCCGGTTAATGCCAATCTTATAAAAGAAGAAATCTTTAAGCTTGCCGAAAACGGAAGTACCATCATTTTCAGCACCCACCGCATGGAGCAGGTGGAAGAAATATGCCGCAATATTGTTTTGATGAATAAAGGGCAAAAAATTTTGGATGGCACCGTACAACAGGTTAAAAATGATTTTAAGGATAATATTTACGAACTGAAAGGGCAACTCCTTGCCGAGCATACGCTCACCTCTTTATTTGAAGTGGTAAGCCTGAACAACGGCAGTTTACGGCTAAGGCTGGGCCAGGGTACAAAGCCCAATGATGTGCTGCAATACTTCATTAATCAACAGGTGGAAATCAATTCATTCCATGAAGTGCTGCCTTCGTTGAACGATATTTTTATTAAGCAGGTAGAGGGTACCGCTAATGCAAGGCAATTTCAAAATATTTCATAATTCTTCATTTATTTAATATGAGTAAGGTTGGTTTAATTATAGGCAGAGAATATTTTACAAGGGTTAAGAAAAAATCTTTTCTTATCACTACGATATTGGTGCCATTGCTGATTATGGCTTTTTATGCCATCATCATTATTGTGGCCATTAAGGGCGGCAATTCATCCGACTCGGGAAAGCTTGCCATAATAGATGAAGCCGGTTTATTTAATGATTCTGCTTTGAGCAGTATAAAACAAAAAGGCTTTGAGTTGGTGAAGAATGAAACCGAAACATCCTTTGTTGGAAAATATAAAGACAAAGGGTATTTAGGCTTTTTATATATACCAAAAGTAAATATAGAGAAGCCTGAAGGTATAGTATTGCACAGCCAGAGCAGCATTAGCCTAACCAGGAGCAATGAAGTTTCGGACCTGGTGAATAATGCTGTGGAAGATAAGCGCCTTGCTGCATTGGGCATTAATCCCGAAGATTTCAAAAAACTGTCTGCCAATGTAAGTATTCAAAATACCATTGATACAAAAGAAGGCGGCAAGAAAACCGTGGCAGGCATTTCTTATGCAGTATCTTACTTGTGTGGCATCCTTATTTATTTGATGATGATTATTTATGGCACCCAGGTTATGCGGGGGGTAACTGAAGAAAAAACCAACCGCATTTCGGAAGTGGTGATCAGTTCGGTAAAGCCTTTTGATTTAATGATGGGAAAAATTATTGGTATTGGAGCCGTAGGCCTTACACAGTTTGCTATTTGGATCGTGTTATTTGTTTTGCTCCAGGGAATAATTCCACTGCTGATGCCCGATATATTAAACCAGGCCGGAAACGCAGCTTCTGCACCGGAAGCATCATCATCCATAGGCGTAATGAAAGAAATCACCAATGGCCTTTCCACATTACCCATGGGTAAAATAATCGGTTGGTTTATGTTTTACTTTTTAGGCGGCTACCTTACTTATGCATCGTTATTTGCGGCTGTGGGTAGCGTGGTAAGTGAAGACCAGCAGGAAGCACAGCAATTAGTATTTCCAATATTGATGCCTATCATTTTAGGATTTGTAATAATGACCAATGCGGTGCAAAACCCCGATAGTAACCTGGCTTTATTCGGCAGTTTATTTCCATTAACATCTCCCGTGGTAATGATGGGAAGAATAACCTATGATATTCCTTTATGGCAATTGCTGGTATCTGCCGTATTGTTAATCGGCACTTTTATTTTGCTCACCTGGTTAACGGCAAAAATTTACCGTATAGGTATTTTAATGTATGGTAAAAAGCCAAGCTGGAAGGAAATGATGAAGTGGGTTTTCAGGAAATCTTAAAGCAAAAAAGATATTGCATAAACGCCTTTTATTTCCTCTTTATTAAAAAATTGAAATAAAAAATTTGGAAAATAAAAATCAATGCGTTTATCTTTGCAGCAGTTCTTTACATCATCTTATCAAGAAAGGCAGAGGGTAATGGCCCGTTGAAGCCTTGACAACCTCTCTCCGCATTGCGGAGAAAAGGTGCCAAATCCATCCCGACAGTATCGTTGGGACAGATAAGTCAGACCTAAAGCTAAAAAATAAAATTTTTTTATAAAAGCTCATCTGGCATATCGGGTGAGCTTTTTTGTTTTTATTAAGCCCCGGTATTTACTGCGCTCTTTTCATGGTAAGTTGATTTAACATTTTTAAATCAAACAAAACATTGTATCATGAGCACAGCAACAGAACTCATCCACAGCATCCCGGTTTGTGAGCTAACCGGATCCATTAGCGTTCCCATTTATCAAACCAGCACATTTGTGCAGGAAGCCCCGGGTGTTAACAAGGGCTATGATTATTCCCGTACCAATAACCCCACCCGGGCCACATTGGAAAACATAATTGCGCAGCTGGAAAAGGGGAGTACGGGTATTGCTTTTGCCAGTGGGTTGGCGGCAATAGATGCCGTATTAAAATTACTGAAAGCCGGCGATGAAATTATTGCCGTAGATGATATTTACGGAGGCGCTTTCCGGTTATTTACCCATGTTTACGAAAAATTTGGCATCCGGGTAAAGTATGTAGATACTACCAGCGTGGAAAATGTATTGAATGCCTTAACCCCTGCTACAAAACTTATTTGGATTGAAACCCCCACCAATCCCACTTTAAAAATAAGCGACATTAAAGCCATTGCAAAAATTGCCCACAGCAACAGTTGCTGGCTTTGCGTGGATAATACTTTTGCTTCACCCGTCTTACAACAACCTCTTTTACTGGGAGCTGATCTTGTAGTGCATAGCGCCACAAAATATCTTGGCGGGCATAGCGATTTAATTGCGGGCCTTGTGGTAACCAAAGAAAAAGAACTGGGCGAAAAAATAAAATTTATACAAAATGCCAGTGGCGCTGTTTTATCTCCTTTTGACAGTTGGCTGGTAATACGTGGAATTGAAACACTTCAGCTTCGTGTGCAACAGCATTGCCGCAATGCACAAGCGGTAGCCGAATTTCTGGAAGATCATCCCCTGGTGCAGGAAGTATTTTATCCCGGCCTGGCAAACCACCCCAATCATGATAAAGCGGTGCAACAATCCAAAGGCTTTGGTGCTGTGGTTTCCTTTTCCTTAAAGCAGGATACCGAAAAGGCAGCAACCACTTTTGTTACGCATACCCGATTATTTCAACTTGCCGAAAGCCTTGGCGGCGTAAAAAGCCTGCTTTGCCACCCGGCGGCCATGACGCATAAAAGCATCCCCACTGAAAAAAGAAGAGCAGCAGGAGTTGCGGACAGCCTCATAAGGCTAAGCGTAGGCCTGGAAGATGTTGAAGATCTTATTACCGATTTAAAAAATGCTTTTCTAAGTGTAGAGCGCCTGCAAGCTGATTTGGTTTTTGGATAAGAAAATTTTTTTACAGGATTTTTAAAATTTATGATTTACATGACGCATCAACCGAAATTAATCATTGGCCTTTTGGGTTATGGAGTGGTGGGCAAAGGTTTTTATAATGCCGTGAAACAAACACCGGGCCTTAATGTTGTGATAAAAAAAATTGTAATTAAACACCGGGCTAAAGCCAGGGATGTTGATGATAACCTGTTTACCGATGATGTAGAAGCCGTTTTGCAGGATGATGAAATAAATACCGTAGTGGAATTAATTGATGATGCAAAGGCCGCCTACGCTTTGGTAAAAAAAGCTATGGAAAAAGGAAAAGCCGTTGTGAGCGCCAATAAAAAAATGATTGCAGAAAATTTTGAAGCGTTGATGTATTTACAAAAGCAATACCGGGTTCCATTCCTTTATGAAGCTTCTTGTTGCGCCAGTATCCCCATCCTGAGGTGCCTTGAAGAATATTTTGCCTTTGATGAAGTAAAATCCATAAAAGGGATCATTAATGGCAGTACCAACTTTATACTCACAAAAATGCTGAATAGCCAATTATCTTTTAGTGAAGCTTTAGCTGCTGCACAAAAAGCCGGCTTTGCCGAAGCTAACCCGGCATTGGATGTAGAAGGCCATGATGCCGCCAACAAATTCAGTATCCTGCTGGCACATGGGTTGGGTTGCCGTGTACATCCCCGGGAAATTTTGTATTCGGGAATTACCCATATCAGCAAAGCCGACATTGATTATGCCCTAAAAGAAAAGAAAACCATAAAATTATTGGCCTCAGCTCAAAAAACAACTGATGGGTCGGTAAGGGCCTTTGTGCTTCCTTGTTTTATCCGGCAGGATGATGAACTGTGCCATGTAAAAAATGAATTAAATGCCCTGGAGGTAGAAGGCGTTTTTTTGGGGCGACAAATTTTTAAAGGGAAAGGCGCTGGGGCCTATCCCACTGCAGCAGCAGTTTTGAGCGATGTGGCTGCTGTTCAAAAAGGGTACCAATACCCGTATAGAAAACTGCAGGAAAAATCAACCGGTTTGAAAAACGATTTTTTATTGGATGTTTATATTAGTGCCGATCAATTGACTAAAATAAAGATTAGTGATTTTAAACGTATCAAAGAAGTACAATCCCGATTGGGAATTCATTATGTATTAGGATCTATTGAAGCCGGTAAATTATTAAACACAAACTGGTGGAAGCAAAAAGGGGTATCATTATTTGTAACGGAAATTACCTATGCTCAAAATAACTTACCTGTAAGCCAATCTGTAACTACAAACGAATTAGCAGAAATTAGTATGTAAGAAAAGCAGTTGGGTTCTATTTAAAATTTTAACTTTAAGCAAAGAACAATGCGGTGTTTAGAAAAACTTTCTTATTTTGGATGGGAATTTTTGCCTGGGCAGAAAATGCAATTGCTCAGCAAAATACATTTAAGGATGAAGAACTTTGGTACCTGGAAAGACAAACATGGATGGTTGTTGCTTTAGTTGGTTTTTTGGTGTTATTGGCATTTTACCTCAAGTTTAAACCCAAAAAAGTTCAGGAAGAAAAACCAGAATCTAACAGGACAAGCCAATCACCACCGGAGTCTAATCAAACTGCCAGTGAAGTATTTGACAATAAAAGCACATGAGAATGTGCTTTTGTTGTTTAGCCGCAATTACTTTCTCTAATTAACTATATTACATTATTTCATTTATTATAATGGCGAATCCCAAAATTAGGCCGGCTGTTGCAAAGGATGCAGTAGCGCTGAGTAATTTGATTCTTGAAAATGCCCACGAGCTTTTGTTGCCCTATTATAACGAGGAACAATGGATTGCTTTTTCAAAATTTTATGCTCCTGATGAAATGAAAAAGAAAATTGCTGAACAAAGAATATTTTGTGCAGAAGTGGATGAGCAAATTGCAGGTACTATTGCATTGGATAAAAACCTGCTGGTTGGGTTTTATACCAATATACATTTTTTAAACAAAGGCATTGGAAAAATGCTAATGGAGTATATTGAAACATTGACCGTTAAAGAAGGAATTACGGAATTAGAATTAACGGCCTCCCCATTGGCAGTAACTTTTTACGATAAGATGGGCTGGACCAGGATAAAAGTAAATACCTATTATTATTTCGGCGTTGGCTTTGAAGAAACCTTGATGATAAAAAATTTGATATAA
This sequence comes from Bacteroidota bacterium, assembly GCA_018266715.1. GTDB lineage: Bacteria > Bacteroidota > Bacteroidia > Chitinophagales > Chitinophagaceae > Ferruginibacter. The sequence continues at coordinate 9,127 of JAFDZZ010000129.1, read as the reverse complement.
ACTCAAGGCTAGGTTTGGTGCCAATATTTCTCATTTATTATTTATGTTACTGTTAAATTTTGGCTTCCTGAATAGCAACGAACCCTTTAACACCTGTTTAGCTTTCTGTTTTAATTTTTACGTTATAGACATACGACACTGCAAGAATTATCCCAACGATGACAGGTAGCATGATAAAACCAATGTTTTTATCTACCATTATATGGCTGTAAGTGGCAAAAATTAAATTAAAAGCCAGGCCTGCATAAGCCCACTCTTTTAATTTTGCAGGTAACGATGGGAGCATAATGGCAATGGTGCCTATAACTTTGCAAATGAGCAATGCGTAGGCAAAGTAATCGGGATAACCCAAAGGTTTTGTACCATAAGTTACATACCCTGGTGAAAAAATCAGTGTGGCCAACGGCATCAAACCTTCCCAAAGAAAAATGATACCCGTTGCAATCCAGAAAATAATTTTGTTCTTTTTCATTTTTGTTGTTTTAATTTTTAATTATTATTGATGAGTAACCAGTTGTTACCAAACTTATCTGTTAATGCACCAAGCAAGGCACCCCAATATGTTTTTTTCAATGGATGAGTTTGAACGCCTTGCTGAGATAGTTTTTTGTAACAGGTTTTTAAAATTTTTTCACTGTTGCAGTTTAATGTAAGTGAAATGTTATTGCCTTTTAAATACCCGTTTTCCGAGACCATATCAGATGCCATTAACATCAGGCTATCGTTGCAGAGAGTGGCATGCAGGATGCAGTTTTTCATCTTTAGGGGCATCTCCTTTGATAGTGGTGATTCACCCACTGTTTGAAAACTCAATTCTCCACCAAGGCATTTTTGATAGAATGTCATAGCTTCCCTGCAATTGCCGTTAAAGTTGAGATAGGCATGCACAGTCATTTTTTCTTTAATTTTTTTTCTTCCAAATCGGCAATGATTATTTTTTTCATTTTCATCATTGCTTTAAATGCATATTCATGTTTTGCTTTATTCTTAGAATATTCCAGTTGGTACAATTTATTGGGAATAATTTGCCAGGATAAACCGTATTTGTCTTTGCACCAGCCGCAGGGGCCTTCGCTTCCGCCTTTTGCCGTTAATGCTTTCCAGTAATAATCCACTTCTTTCTGATCTTTACAGTAAACGGTAAATGATACCGCTTCATTAAATTTAAACATAGGCCCGGCCGCAAGTAGCTGGAACCGTATGCCCAAAAGATCCATTTCTGCAATATCAAAATCGCCACTGGGAGAGCCTGTATTTTTATAAGCTTTATAGGAAACCAGCTTTGTTCCTTTAAAAATGGACTGGTAATATTTTACTGCTTTTTTAGCATCTTTTTCTATCCACAAACAGGGAGAAAGTTTTGGCTTTGCCATTTTATTAATTATTAGTAGTTTATTAATAATGATTAATGAAGGAAAATTAAGGAATAAAAGTTTAAGCTTTTTACTGATTCGGGTTCATTACATTAAACATCCAGCGTATGCCATATTGATCGAGGCAGCAACCCCAATAGCCCCAAAACTCATCATGTGGGGCAACACTATCTTTTCCCCCGTTTGAAAGTTCATTGTATAAACGGTCTGCTTCTGCTTTAGTGTCAGGATTTAAACTGATGGTAACATTGTTTCCCACAATGAGTTTTTGGCCCATACTTTCTAAAACATCTGTTCCCATAATTTGTGTGCCGCCCAATATGGGTAATGCCACATGCATTACTTTCTTTTTATCTTCATCCGAAAGTGGAGGCATGCCTTCCTGGTCCGGCATATCGCCCATACGCATAATGGGTGTAGAGAAATCTGAATGGAAAACTTTTTTGTAATGGTTAAAGGCTTCTTCTGTGTTACCCTGGAAATTAAGATAAATTGATACACTGCTCATAATATTTATTTTAAAGATTAAGAAGGATATGAAAATTATTTTATTGCAAGATATTATTGAATACTTAGCGTTCTTTGCGAAATCCTTCGTGTTCTTTGCAGTTTATTTTTTACAGCAAAGTTCGTAGAGGAAGAAGCGCAAAGAGGCGCAAAATAGGAACAAAAAATTCTTTGTGTTATTTGTGGTTGCTTAATTCTTAACCAGGTTATTCCCCATCAGGAATATTCGGTTCCACCAATCTTTTCAATTTATCCAATGAATCCTGCCAGCCTAAGTAACACATTTCTGCGGGAATAGCTTCAGGTATTCCTGTTTGGGTAATATTAATTTCTGTGCCGCAAATCACTTTTTTCAACTGAATGGTTGTAACCATTTCGCCGGGCAAATTGCTGTCATCGAACCTATCAGTGGCTTTTATTAATTCATTGGGTTTTATTTCTAAAAATTCACCACCAAAGGAATGACCATTGCCCGTAGTAAAATTAGTAAATGACATTTTGTAACTGCCACCGGTTTTAAATTCGTATTGCTGTATTTTGGCTACAAAACCATAAGGCGGCAGCCAGGTAGCATAGGCATCGGCATCGGAGAAGGCTTTGAATACTTTTTCGGGCGGAGCTGCCAGTACCCTGTGCAATTGTACATTGTTTGTTGACATTTTATTTTATTTTAAAGTGGATGCGTTTATTACAGTACAAAGATGATGGCTAAAATTGAAATTTTGAGGTGGCAGATATGACAGTTTTAGGGGTGAATTGTGCCAAAGCCTAATTATCTTTGCTTATGAATGAAAATGAATTGTCAAATATTATTATTGGCAGGGCAATAGAAGTTCATAATGCGCTTGGCCCCGGTTTGCTGGAAAGTTCATATAAGGAGTGTTTGTATTACTGTTTAGCAAAATCTGGGTTGTTTGTAGAAAAAGAGAAGGCAATGCCACTTGTTTTTGAAGGAGTGAAATTAGAATGTGGTTATAGAATTGATTTGCTTATTGAAAATAAACTGGTGATTGAAATAAAAAGTGTAGAATGCCTAAACGATATTCATTTGGCTCAAACCCTTACTTATATGAAACTTGGTAACTATAAACTTGGGTTAATTATAAATTTTAACGTAGTGAGGTTACGAGAAGGAATAAAAAGAGTGGTGAATGGATTATGAGTTCTTTGCGGTTTATTTTTACCGCTAAGTTCGCAGATGAAGAAACGCAAAGCAGCGCAAATTGGGAACGAAAATGTCTTAGCGTTCTTTGCGATAAACTTTGTGTTCTTTGCGGTTTATTTTTACCGCAAAGTTCGCAGAGGAAGAAGCGCAAAGCGGCTCAAAGTGAGAACCAAAACTTTCTTTGCGATAATCTTTATGTCCTTTTCGGTTTAACAGTTTAAAACAAAAATTTCTGATGCACATCTCCGTATATGTTCCCCAACATGCAGTTATTGAAGCCATTTCGCCGGCTTACCGCTTGTTTAAAACAGCCAATGAATTTTTATCTGCCGCAGGCAAAAAGCCAAAATTTGAAATAGAATATGTAGGCTTGCAAAAAATCGTAAAAGCAAATGATGGCGAATACAGTATAAAAATGGACAAGCTTATTGAGGAGGTTAAAAAAACCGACCTCATTTTTATTCCTGCACTATATGGCAATATGAAACAGGCCGTGAGCAGTAATGCAAAGGCCATTCCCTGGATACAAAAAATGCATAAAAAAGGGGCAGAAGTGGCCAGCCTCTGCATAGGCGCTTTTTTGTTGGGTGCAACAGGTTTGGTAGATGGCAAAAAATGTTCTACACATTGGGCTTATTGCAGCGAGTTTAAAGATATGTACCCTTATGTGGAAGTAGTAGATGGCGCCATTGTAACCCATCAGGGCCGTATATATAGCAGTGGTGGAGCAAATTCTTTGTGGAATTTATTATTATACCTGCTGGAAAAATATTCCGACAGGGAAACGGCAATTCTTGCTTCAAAATATTTTGCTATAGACATAGATCGCAGCAGCCAGGCAGCTTTTGCCATGTTTACAGGACAAAAACACCACGATGATAAAGAAATTTTAAAAGCCCAGGATTATGTAGAAAACAATATCCACGAAAAAATCTCGATAGATGAATTGGCAAAAATTTCTGCAATTGGCCGCCGTACTTTTGAACGCCGATTTAAAGAAGCCACTAATCATACAGTTTTGGAATACATACAGCGGTTAAAAATTGAATCTGCCAAAAGGCAGTTTGAAAACAATAGAAAAAATGTGAGCGATGTAATGTACGAAGTTGGATATACCGATACAAAGGCATTTAGGGACTTATTCAAAAAGCTCACCGGCCTTACCCCCATTGAATACCGGAATAAATACAGTAAAATTTCAGCACTGTAGCCGGTTAGTTGATGGTACTATGGGGCGGTTTTTTACGTTATGGAAGGGTAAAGGTTTTTTTAGGTCAAGCAGTAACAGGCAATTTTAAGCATTAAACCTTTATTGTATTAGGTAGTCTAACTTCAAATTTTAATTAACTTATGAAAATTATTTTTCCCCTGCTGCTTATCTTAAGCGCAATTTCATGCAGTAAATCGCCGGATGTGCAACCCACGCCGGACAATACCATGTACTATCCCTCCAATACAGATACGGTATGGGAAAGAACCTCAATGGCTAGCCTGGGCTGGAACCAAAGTGCAGTACAGCCTTTAAAGGATTATCTCAGTCAAAAACATTCCAAATCTTTTATTATATTGGTGAATGGGCGTATTGTAATGGAAGAATACTTTAACGGGCATAGCCAGTCTGCCCCATGGCAGTGGAACAGCGCCGGAAAAACTTTAGTATCTACTGCCGTGGGTATTGCTCAGCAAAAAGGTTATTTAAGTATAAACGATAAAGTTTCTACCTATTTAGGCGCCGGTTGGTCCAGTGAGCCATTAGATAAAGAAAACCTCATAACCATAAAGCATTTGCTGAGTATGACATCGGGGCTAAATGATACCAGCAACCTGGTTATACAACCCAACCTGACTTATGTGGCCGATGCCGGTACCCGATGGTCGTATAGCAATGTATTTCAATTGTTGATGGATGTAGTGGCAGCGGCAAGTAACCAAACCTTCGATAGCTTTTTTAATGCCAATATTAAAAGTAAAATTGGGATGGATGGTTTATGGAATTATGGCATTATTTTTAAAATATATTATAGCAATACCCGTAGCATGGCCCGTTTTGGCTTGTTGGCACTTAATAAAGGTAAATGGAAAAACGAGCAGGTTTTGAACGAACCCTATTTTAATGAACTCAGTTCTTCATCTCAATCTATAAATCCCTCTTACGGATATTTATGCTGGCTCAATGGAAAAACTAATTACATGGTTCCCGGCTCACAATTTGTTTTTCCGGGAACTTTAGTATCCAATGCCCCTGCAGATATGTTTGCAGCCATGGGTGCCAGCGACCAACGGGTTTATGTTATCCCCAGCAAAAAAATGGTGGTGGTAAGAATGGGGGATGCTTCGGACCCTGCACATCCCACTTTTGCCGTTTCGGGCTTTGATAACGATTTGTGGGCAAAGATAAACGCAGTGATCAACTAAGTAGTTTTCCTGCAAATTCAATATTACTCAATAGGTATTATATTAGAGGTTTTAATTTAATTTTACAGTTCTATCAATACTTGTAAAATTAATCTCCAATGATTTCAAAATTAAGCCTGGTACTATGCTTAAGCCGGGTATTTTTTCCATGTGATGCCAGCGCACAAATAAGTAATAAAAACGGTGCAATTGCCGAAGGAATAGTAACCTATGCCTTTAAGAATAATGGAAAAGAAATGGAGGGACGATCGTTGCAGGTTGTTTATAAAAATCAAATAGCCTGTGTGCGCTCCGGTAACGATACCCCGGAACAGGAACAACGGTTTGTTGATTATACAAAAAGCGAAACCGTGCAAATTCTTACAACGAAGGGGGGCTTGCATTACACATTAAAAACGCCTTTTGCAAAATATGAAAAAGCCGAAGTTTTGGGAGAAACGGCAACCATATTGGGTTACAAGTGCCAAAAAGCCAAAGTTTTTATACGGTCAAATACCATTGAAATATGGTTTACCAATGAATTAGGCATTAAAGGAACGCCATCTTTGGGAATTGCCCCCGGCCTTGGGCTTATTTTAAAAACGGTTCGAAATGGAAATTTTGAAACCTACGCCACTAAAGTTGAATTAAAAAAACTAAATGAGGAGGGGTGCATGCTTCCTGCCGATTTAGGCCAACTGGTAGATGATGCCAGCTACCGCCGAAAAGAAATAGATAACCGTTATCTCAGCATCCCGGTTTTTAAACATCAGCAAATTAATTTTACCGATTCTATTGCAAATCCCGTTGATGGGTTAAGCAATGCAACTTACCGGTATGCCGGCGGAAC
>JAFDZZ010000129.1:0-2725 GCA_018266715.1 Bacteroidota bacterium | reverse complement strand
TATATAAAGATAAAAATGCAAAAGAATACCAGGGCGTAGTGGCAACCGAAAATTATTTGCCGGCTTTAGAACTCATGCGTTTTTTCACTCCATTTGGTGTAAGGGCATTTAACAGCAATGTAAAAATTGAAGGATACCTTTGGGCCGATTCGGTTAATTATAAACAGGATATTACAGATTTATTACCCGATATGCAGGGTGAGGTATGGATAGGCGTATTTATAGGCAATTACGATAAAGGCGGGCATATCATTAACCTTGATTTGAATTATTATCCCGATAGGGAAGCCGAAGCAAAAAAAAATTGGATTGAACCCATTTTCAATACCTTGAATATTTTGGAAATGGCAGGACAACCTTACGGTACAATGTTTGATCACGATTCCTTAACGGTTACCGTAAATATTCCGGAACATTTAAAAACTTTAACGCTGCGTTACATTGCCACCGGGCATGGGGGGTGGGGTGGAGGCGATGAGTATAATAAAAAAGAAAATGAGATTTTTTTGGATGGTTCAAAAATTTTCGGCTTTATACCCTGGAGAACCGATTGTGCAACCTACCGTTTATATAACCCTTCATCCGGTAATTTTGGCGACGGGCTTTCATCCTCTGATTTAAGCCGCTCCAACTGGTGCCCGGGTACAACTACCAACCCGGTTTATATTCCTGTTAAAAATTTTTCTGCAGGCTTACATACTTTTAAAATTGCCATCCCATTGGGTCAAACGGAAGGAACCAGTTTTAGCGCCTGGAATATTTCGGGAACCTTAATAGGAACCTATTAAGTATAACCTGTTCCCGGGTATTGGTAAGGTTCAACACAGCGTATGCTTCGGCATAATTTCTTTTTGCTGTCTTCCAAAAAATACCTCTATTAGGGTATTGTCTGAAAAAATATTGCCACTTACCTTCACATCCGAAATATAATATGATTATTTTTTTCGGCCCATTTCTAATCCAATCCCTTTGAGCAATCTGCATTTTCTATCAGGCTATTCTTTTAAAATACCATCCCGTAAATCGTTTTTTTGTTAGGTATGCCCAAAAAAAGATAGGGTAAAATCAATCTTGTACTTAACCTTTTTTGTAACCGTACACTCAAATCTAAATTAATAAATTATGAAAATTTTAAAACCCGCATTACTTATTGTAATGAGTATCTTTTTTATTGCTTCCTGCGATATATTTAAGCCTAAAGATGATTATGAAAGTTTGCTCAAGAAGGTGGAAGTGAACAAAAGTTTTGAAATGCAACCTCCTATTGCCACGAATGTTTTTTTCCAGGAGTTGGAGGAGCCTGATACCCGGGGAAATAACATTAAACTGGTAGCTGAATTTGAGAAGGGGTCCATTCAAGGGGAGTATTTAGCCCTGATGCTTAATGATGAAAAAATTGTACTTAGGGATGATGGTAAAGGTGCCGATGCGGTAAAGGGAGACAATCGTTTTTCCATAAATTTGAAAGAAGATATAAACGAACTTCAATCGGAATTCTTGCAAAGGCAAAAATCGGGTTTTACCAGGGAGAATACCATAACTTTTGTAAACCGGTCTCAACAAAGCATTTCTACAGAAGAATTAAGGCAGTTTAATTTTCAGCAACTGAAAAAAGGCGAATTATTAAAATTACCGGTAGGCATATTTAAAGGCCCCTTGTTACTGACTGACCCTGAGAAAACATTAATGGTAAGAAACCCTGCAGTTGTTGAAGATCCAGGCCGTACATTTAATCCTTGTACTTTAAACGGGAACCCAAACGGGGTATGGACATTTGGGCATTTAATGCGCCAAATGGCTTCGCCAAACCCGGGAGCTATTGCAAACGATTCACAGGTTTCGGATTTTGTTAGAAAATTTTTAAACAGCTGGAGTGCTAATCAAACGGTAAACGGGGAGGGCCTGCAGGCACGTACTGCAATCCAAAATTTAATTTCAGATTGGGAAAATAAAAGCGCTTCAGCGCCCGGTGGTGTATTAAAAATGCAATTTGCCCCATTTAAATTAATTGCCATTGTGAACCGGCTGGATTTGAGGGGAAATTCCGGGTATGGGTTTAGCAATGCCGGCGAAGGCCGTTTTGTATTTAATGCATTAACCTCCAATTGCAGCCCCATGCAGTTTACGGTGATTTTTGAATATGGAGTGAATAAAAAGAGTTGCAGCGCTGTAAAAGCTTATGCAAAGCAATGGAGTGATTTAAACAATTTAGCATTAGGCAGCCCGGCTTATAATGCCGCATTAGAAAATATTACCAAACAGTTTACGCTTTGCGGAACAAATATATCAAAGCCAAATCAAAACTCCATCAATCAAATCCGCTCCAACGACCGGGGCATTGGCACTCCATGGGAACTAAGGGAATTTAATTTAAAACCGAATGGTCAGTTGGAGCTTGTTGATGTAAAGCAGGAGCCACAGGTAAAGTATAATGGATTTCACCCTTCAAGCGTTGATGCTGATGTAGAAAAAATGGTTAAATGGGTAAATGATAATGCAGAGGCAATCAAAAAAAATAATTATGAGGTGCCCTTAAATTTTCCGAATACAAGTATTGCATTTAGGGGCGGGCACTCTCTTTTTCCCGGAGACAATTCCGGCCAAATCTGGAATGGAAGGGGAAATTCCGGCACACAATTTATTATTGATGATACCGTACGGCATGTCTTTTCGTTAAATACCTGCAGCAGTTGCCATGGAGGCGAAACAATAACGGGTTTTACAC
>JAFDZZ010000128.1 GCA_018266715.1 Bacteroidota bacterium | reverse complement strand
TTCGCATGGTTCACGGCAAGGGTTAAGCCCATGGTATCATTAGCATTTACAGCAGTGAGGTCTGTTATATTCAAAACTTTTGCTCCTGCACTTACCGTATTATTAAGGGCAACTCTAAATTCATTTCCGCAATAAAAGGCAAGGTCCCAGCTAGACCGAGCAACTGCAGTGCTAGTGTTGGTGCTTAAATCCAGGTAAACGGTATTGCCGGCATTAGCACCACTCGATTCGTAGCCGGTTAATCCATTTAATTCCAGGGTTGATCCCGATGAAGGCGGTACAATGATAATGGGATCCTGATCTTTTTTACAAGAGGTAAGTAACAGGAAGGTAAAAATGGAAATGGGAAATAGTTTTTGAGTATTCATAATAATTATTGTTTTGAGTTTATTTTTTTGATGACTGTTTTGTGCTCCAGTGAAATGTAAGGCCTATAAAATAGGATCTGCCGTACGACATGGGTATTGCTGAACCTGTATTGTGTACACCATCAGGGTTTGTGGAGGTATTGGTGAGTTGCGTTACGTTAAAAATATTTTTTATGCCGGCAGAAAGATTAAATTGACTGAAGAGCTTTTGGTTAACGGTAAAATCGGCAATATGGCAACCTTCAATATGCGTAACATGAATTTCCTGTGCCCCGGTGCTATTATTCATTACCGCTTCATAGCCGGGTTTTTTTCCGGAAAATTTATAGAATAAAGCCACCGTTGTGCCCACTTTTGAAAATTCGTAAAACAAATTGGCATTGATCTCGGGGGTCCACATGAATTGAGGGAGATGATCCTCTTTAAATGCAGCAGCATCTGCAAGCTGGTTGTACCGGCCTATATAAGAAAATCCGATGCTTGCAACCAGGTTTTTTGACTTTAACTTATCTTCTATAATAAAGCCGGTAGTTTTGTACTTATCTATATTAACGGTGATTGTTGTATCTGTAGATGTAGGTGAATTGGCGTAGTTAATCAGGTTGTTAAACGAGTTGTAAAATCCACTTAGAGAAATTACATTTTGATAACCATCTTTTAAATTGGGTAAAGTATAGCTTAAGGAGCCGTTAAAGCTGTTGGAGTGTTCTGCTTTTAGATGTGGGTTACCTACAATAATATGATTGGCGTCCACAAAATTAAAATACAACTCCCTTAAAGCCGGGGAACGGAAGCCATAGGCATAGGCGAGTCTTAAATCAAAATTATTATTAAGTGAAAACTTTGTGTTTACAGATGGTATTACAGGTGGCGCATCATAAACCGAATTTTTAATAAACCTAAGTCCAGGCCTAAGATTTATAGATTTTGTAGGTTTTATTTCTGATGAAATAAAGAACGCCATATCCGTTATACCGGGTGTACCGTTAATTCTTGCCCCTGTAGCTTTTTCACGGGTAATTTCTACGCCGGGTTGAAATGAAATGCCAGGAGAACATTGATAGTTTAATAAGTTGCGGAACGTAAAGTTGTTGAAAGTGGATTTATCCTGGCTCCCGGGTTCGTTACTTAAAGAGTTGGTGCCATCGGCAAACTGGTGTTTAATGGTTTTAGTGTGCCGGCTGTAATCGGTATAAGCCAGTATGCTGTTCAGTTGCAAGTTGTTTCGAATGGTCCAGTTGTTTTGCAATTGATGCAAATATCTTTTGCTGATGTAATACTGGCTGATGGCTTCGTAGGTATTGGGGTTCATGGCCATGCGGTTGGAAATATCTTCATGCAACCCGTCGAGTTTGTAATAAAGATCAAGTTGTTTTAGCCGGATGCCGATGCGGCCATTTCCCAACCATTGCTCTTTGGGACGCCAGCTTTTTCCCCTTCCAAAACCATCCCCTCCAAAACCGTCAAATTCATTATGGCTGCCGCCCAATGCAAAATTCCAAATTCCGGCGGAACCACCCAGGTTAAGGCTTTGGGTATGCACCCCTTTATAATTTAAGGGATAATATTCATTGCCTGCAGTTTCTTCCTGCGCTTTTGCAAATACGGAAAAACCGCCTGTTGACGGTCTTTTTGAAATAAGATTTACCACTCCGGCAAGTGCATCCGAACCATAAGAAACACTCATGGGCCCTTCCACCAGTTCTATCCGGTCTATACTGTTTAAGTCAACCTGGTTAAGGCTTTCACGGGTATCCCCCCGGTCAACCAGCGGCACGCCATCTAATAAAATTTTTACATTACGCCCACTCATACCCATCATTTGAATATCGGCTGTACCCAGCGTATTGTCATTGGAAAAACTTAAACCCAATTGATTAAAAAGTACCTGTTGAATATTGGTTGCACCGCTTAAAGCGATGCGCTGCCGGTTAATGATAGTTACTTTATACACCGAGTTTTTTAAGGATTGGGGCTTGTGTTGGCCTGTAACCACCACTTCATCTAAAATTTTTGCCGTGGTATCATTTTGTGCAAATACTTTTCCTGTGCTGAAAAGTAAAGCTATAAACGGGTAAATATTTTTCATGAATGTTGTAATGAGGAGATCATCGTTTTGGTTCAGGACAAAATTCAATCAATACGCTTAGTTTCAAATAGAGGAAGGACAAAATCTCTTTTTGAAAAGAGAAATATTACGCTACGATGACAAATAGCAGCATGATTATGTCATGAGTTTGTCATTGTGCATCATATGATAAAAAACTGAAGAGAAAAAACAGGAAGAGCAACCGGGATTCTTTTTTAAAATTGAGCGTACGCCATAAAAGCTTTATTCTTTTCTGAGGATGATGGCCTCAAGATATTTCATTTTTTTACAGTAATACAGTTGCCTGAAACCGGCTTCAATAAAAAGCTGCTTTTGTAATGGATTGAAATAAATAACAGTAAAGGGCCTTGGGTTTTGCTGAAGGCTGACGGTAAGGTTTTCCAGCACCCCACTCATAATCACATCATCAAAAGGGTTAAACAGGAAAAGATAATCAGCGTCAGGCGGTATGGCAAAATAAAAAGCATCATGATGTAAAATGGAAAATTGAATAGCCGGATATTTTTTTCGGGTTTGGTTTAGGTTTTCGGCAGCCTCGTTGCAAAAAGCTTTTGAGAAATCAATACCGGTAAGCTTTGGTACGCCAAAATGTGCGGCTACGCAGAGCGCCCTGCCTTTGCCACAGCCGATGTCAATAAAATGTTTGCAGGTATGGATGGGTATTTTTTGAAAAGCCCATTCCAGCAAATCGTAGGGCGCCGGCATATAAATAGTGGCATGTTCAATATCCACGCCCAGTTTTTCCATTGAAGCTAATTCATCTGCACCGGTGGTAGAAATGCCGTATTTTTTTTCTCCCTTTATTTCGTGCCAAATTAAAAAACAGGCAATACGCAGGTTCCAGTTTAGGGCAATGTAAAAAAAATAACGAATGTACTTCATGTTAAAATGGTAAAGGTACAGCGTACCTTTAAGCCGTGGATTGTGCCGGCCGAATATCCAAAACTTTCAATTGCAAATTTTTATTGCCGTTCCATTCATTTTCATCAATGGTAAAAACAATATCCAGGGGTTGTTGGCCTTGCAGGAAATTAAATTTATGGGCAAGGTTAAATCCAATACCATCCAATACTTTATTTTGCTGCCGTAATGAAAATTTAATATGCTGCTCTTTTACAATTTTACTAAAGCCGGTATCCCAAACATTTTTGGCTAAAAAATGAGGGCGCATATTACCCGGGCCAAAAGGTTCCATTTGGCAAATGATGTCGTAAAATTTACCGGTGATATCGGCAAATGAAATTTGGGTGTCAATGGCTAATTCGGGTATCAGCAAATGTTCATCAATGGTAGCCGCCACTACTTCTTCAAATTTAAGGCTGAAGGCATCAATATTTTCGGGCAATAAACTAAGGCCTGCTGCTGCAAAATGACCGCCATAGGCCGTTAAAAAATCACGGCATTCATAAATGGCATCATATAAGTTAAACCCCGGAATGCTTCTTGCACTGCCGGTAGCGGTATTGCCGCTTTTGGTAAGTACAACGGTAGGGCGGTGGTAATGCTCAATGAGGCGGCTGGCCACTATACCTACCACGCCTTTATGCCAGTCTTCCTGGTAAACCACCGTGGTTTTTTTTATTTCGGCTTTGGAATTTTTACGCAGAATTTCTAATGCCTGCAGGGTAATGCTGCTATCGGTTTCTTTTCTAAAAGTATTATCGCTATGTAATTGTGCAGCAATTCCCATTGCTTTAACCTCATCTTTTTCAATAAATAGTTGAACGGCTTTTCGGGCATCATCCATTCTGCCGGCGGCATTTACCCTTGGGGCAATTACAAATACCACCGTATTGATGCTGAGTTGTTTTTTTACTCCTCCGAGTTCAATCAGCGCTTTAATACCGGGCCTGGGTTTTTCATTTATAACCTGTAAACCCAAAAAGGCCATTACCCTGTTTTCGCCGGTAATGGGTACAATGTCTGCGGCAATGGCCGTAGCCACCAAATCCAGGTAAGGCCAGATGCTATCTTGTGAAACCGATCGTTTTTCTGCCAGTGCAGTTATAAGTTTAAAACCAACTCCACATCCGCATAGTTCTTTATATGGGTAAGGGCAACCGGGTTGTTTTGCATTTAGTATGGCAGTGGCTTTAGGTAAAATTTTATCGGGCAGGTGATGGTCGCATACAATAAATTGAATACCCAACTCAGCCGCATAGGCTATGAGTTCGATAGATTTAATACCACAGTCCAGGCAAATTACCAGTGAAAACCCGTTTTCATGTGCAAAATCAATTCCGGCCTTACTCACTCCATAACCTTCCCTGTAGCGGTGGGGGATATAATAATCCAGCCGATGCGGTTCATAAATGGTACATAAAAAATCATACATGCAGGCTACGGCTGTAGTGCCGTCCACATCATAATCTCCAAATACCAAAATTTTTTCTTTTTGAGTAAAAGCTTGTTCAATACGGGCAACGGCTTTATCCATATCTTTCATTAACCAGGGGCTATGCAGTTGTGAAAGACCGGGCCTGAAAAAAAGCCTGGCTTCCTCAAAGGTTTCTATATTCCTGGAAACCAATATGCGGCAAAGATTGATATTGACCTGGAGTTGCTCTTTTAATTGAGTAACTTTGTTTTCATCTGCTGTTGGTATGGTCCATCTTTTTTCCAAATTAGTATTTTCGTTCTGTGGTAAATTTCACCAAATCTTCCAACGCTTTTCCGGCATCGGTTTGGGGAAACTGCTGTAAAATATCAAGGGCTTCATTTTTATAGCGGTTCATCAATTGCTCGGCATAATGTATGCCGCCCGATTGTTGTACAATGGACACCACTTCTTTAACTTTTTCCGCATCTTTGTTGTGGTTTTTAATAATGTAAAGGAGCTGTCTTTTAGTTGCTTTATCTACTTTATTGAGGGTATAAATTAAGGGAAGGGAGAGTTTTTTTTCTTTAATGTCGTTACCGGTTGGTTTACCGATGTCCTGGTTACCATAGTCAAACAAGTCGTCTTTAATTTGAAAAGCAATGCCGGTTTTTTCACCAAAACGTTTCATTTTTTCGGTAATTTCTTTATCCTGTGTTGTGCTCCAGGCCCCTGCTCCGCAAGCCGAAGAAAGCAGGGAAGCGGTTTTATTTTTAATGATTTCAAAATAAACGCTTTCATCCAAATTCAGCTTTCTTGATTTTTCAATTTGAAGCAGTTCCCCTTCACTCATTTGTTTTACAGCCTCCGACAAAATATGCAGTAAGGCAATATCTTCATGAGTTGTTGCCATAAGCAATCCTTTGGAAAGCAGGTAATCACCAACCAAAACGGCAATTTTGTTTTTCCAAATGGCATTAATGGAAAAAAAGCCCCTTCGCTCCATGGATTCATCTACTACATCATCATGCACCAGGGTGGCGGTATGGAGCATTTCTACCAGTGCAGCAGCCCTGTAACTTCTTTCATTTACTTCCCCATGAAGTTTAGCGCTGAGCAAAACAAACATGGGCCTGAGCTGCTTACCCTTTCTGCGGATGATATACTTCATGATGGTATCCAACAGGGGTACATCGCTTTTTACGGCTCCGGAAAACCGGCTTTCGAAGGTTTTTAACTCAGCTTCAATAATTTTTGCGGCAAACTTCATTTATGGGGGCAATTTAAGCAAGGGTAAAGGATTGGCATAAAATAATTGGTAGAAAAAGATAAAAATGTACGGTATTTGAAAATAGCCTTTTTTATACAGCTTATTCCATATACTTAATTTTTGTCAATTTGAACATATTACAGATTTAAATAATTGCTAAAAAAATTTGTATTTTGGGCCTCAACCCCATAAATTTGCAAATTAATCAACTCGTATATTTAGAAATCTATCAATCATTTAGTTATGTTTAGCAAAAAGTACAACTTATTATTTATGGCATTTGCGCTTATGGGAACGGCGGCATTTGCACAACAAAAAGACGATGGAGGCTATAGTATATACGACTCTTCAGTTATAAGAGCAAAAAGCCTTCCTCAACAAACCGAATTCATGGCCAATAACTACGACTATCCTGCAAAGCCTCGTAATATGTGGGAAGTAGGTGCTTCTATTGGCGCCTTTACCGTAAGTGGTGATGTATCCCCGGAATGGTTAACCATGCCTAACTTTTCGGTTCATGTTAGAAAGGCCTTAGGTTATGTTTTCTCTTTGAGGTTGCAATATTTAAATGCTACCGGAAAGGGTTTAAACTATACCGCAGCTCAAAACTATTATAAAAACCCGGCCTGGACCACCAGCCTTCCGGTTGGCCAAAGGTATATGACCATTGGACCAGATGGCACTATTAATGACCAGGCAGGAAACACCCAGGGTAATGTAGATTTTGTGTTTTACAACTACAAAGCCAAGGTTCAGGATTTAAGTTTACAGGGTTTGGTTACCTTAAACAACATTCGTTTCCATAAAAATAAAACCGCCCTTCAAATTTATGCAGGGGCAGGCTTAGGCGCTACCTTGTATAAAACAAAAATAAATAGCTTAAACTCAAATGGCAATACATATGCCAGCCAGTTTAACGCAATAGCATCAAAATATAACTATGGCGGATGGGATGACAGGAAAGACATCAAAAAGGAATTAAAAGATGCCATGGATGATGATTATGAAACCGATGCCGAAAACCAGGGCAAAAGAAGGAAACATTTGGGTGATGGTACTTTAAGGCCTTCAGGATCAATTTTAATGGGTATAGCCTTTAAATTAGGCAAACGCATAAACATTGCACTGGAAGATCGTCATACCTTTATTAAGGACGATTTGCTGGATGGTCAAAGATGGCAGGAACACCCAACAGGTGATGCTGCGCTTACCAGGGATTACGATTCTTACAACTACCTTTCTTTAGGTCTTAACTTTAATATTGGTGCAAAATCTGTTGAGCCGCTTTACTGGCTTAACCCGCTTAACTACGCTTACAGCGAGTTGAACAATCCTAAGCACATGAAATTGCCAAAACCGGTTTTGGATGATGGCGATGGCGATGGCGTAACAGATCAATTTGACCGTGAACCCAATACACCTGCAGGTTGCCCTGTTGATACACACGGTGTTTCATTGGATACTGATGGTGATGGTGTTCCGGATTGCAAAGACAAACAATTAATTACACCTACAGAATGTCAACCTGTTGACGCAGACGGCGTGGGTAAATGCCCTCCACCTGCATGCTGTGATTCATTAAGAGCAGCGCCTGCTTCTGCCTGCCCAACGGATTATCCCAGCGTTAACTTCCGTAATGGTAGCGCTACAGTTAGTTCAGATGCAAAAGCAATGTTATCTACTGTTGCAGCTAAATTAAAAGCAAATCCAAACTGCTCTATTACTTTAAATGCTTATCCCGAAGCTTCTAAAGCCTCCCAGGCATTAGCACAGCGCAGGCTTGATGCTGCAAAAGCTTACCTGGTTGATAAAGAAGGTATTAGCACAGACAGGATTACCACTAATAGCGAAATTGGTGGTGGCGATAAAAATACAATTGATATCAGTTCAAATTAAGATAGTTTTAATTCCACTTTTTGCTCAATGTACGGCCCTCCCTTTTGGGGGGGCTTTTTTTTATTTAAACAATCCTTAACGGGTGGCTTTTGGATAATAGGAATGAATAGCTGATTTTTGGCTAAAAACCGTTAATTTTGCGCTTCTTATGAAATTTAAAGTATTTCTTACCGGCTTGGTTTTGGCTTTACTTTTTGCATCCTGCAGTAAATTTTCAAAGGTTCAAAAAAGTAAAGATGTAGAGTATAAGCTTAAAATGGCCGATGAATATTTTGCCAAAAAGAAATACCATTACGCCCAACAGCTTTTTGAAGAATTGTTTCCCATTTATAAAGGATCACAAAAATTTGAAGACCTGTATTATAAATATGCATACTGCTATTTTTACCAGGAGTATTATATGGATGCTGAAAATCTCTTTAAAGGTTATTTAGAAGTATTCCCCAATAGCGCTAAGGCCGAAGAAGTGGATTATATGAGGGCCTATTCATTTTATAAGCAAAGCCCAAAGCTGGAGTTGGAGCAGGTGAATACGTTAAAAGCCATGAATATGATGCAAACTTTTATCAATACCCATCCTGGTTCATCACGAATAAAAGATGCTACGGATATTATTGATCAATGCAGGCAGAAAATGGAAATGAAAGAATTCAGGTCGGCCCAGCTATATTATAACCTGGAGCAGTATAAAGCTTCGGCAATTGCCTTTGCCAACCTGTTAAATAATTTTCCTGAAACTCAAAAAGGCGATGCCTATAAATTGATGGTCATTAAATCATATTACAAGTATGCCAAATTGAGTGTGCAGGAAAAACAGGCCGAACGCTTTGAAAAGGTCATTGAAGAATACCAGGATTTTGTGGACCGCTTCCCGGATAGTAAACTTTTAAAAGAAGCGGAAGATTACCATAACTTAAGTATCAATCAACTAAAAGATAAAAAAAATGAGCAAAATACGTCGTCAGCTAAGCGGTAATACCAGCAGTGTGGTAGAGCCTAAAAAATTGAGCGAACTGAAATCCAAAACCGGCAATCTTTATGAATCTATTGCCATAATTGGAAAGCGTGCCAACCAAATTAATATTTCCATTAAAGAGGAGTTGCACAGCAAACTGGAAGAATTTGCAAGCCATACCGACAGCCTGGAGGAAATCCATGAAAATAAGGAGCAAATTGAAATTTCAAAAGCTTACGAACGCATGCCCAACCCGGCATTACTGGCCACAACGGAGTTTTTAGAAGATAAAGTGTATTTCCGTAAAAATGACGAAGACCTGTTTAGCTAAGGGTTTTTAGCTTTACTTTTTAAAATAGATTGTATAAATTTAACGGCGGTAAACCCGCCGTTTTAAATATATGCTACTCCAGGGAAAAAAAATATTATTGGGTGTAAGCGGAAGTATTGCTGCCTATAAAGCCGCAGTATTGGTGCGCCTTTTAATTAAAGAGGGTGCAGAGGTAAGGGTTATTATGACAAAAGCCTCGCAAGATTTTGTAACGCCGTTAACGCTTTCTACGTTAAGCCGAAACGAAGTGCTGTATCATATTAGTGATAACGCCACCTGGGCCAACCATGTAATGCTGGGCCGCTGGGCCGATATAATGCTAATTGCACCGCTTAGTTGTAATTCATTGGCAAAAATGGCCCACGGAGTTTGTGATAACCTTTTAATGGCGGTATATCTTTCCTGCACTTGCCCGGTAGCCGTTGCCCCGGCTATGGATGAAGATATGTGGAAACATCAATCAACTGTTGCAAATATCAATACCATTCAATCCTATGGAAATTTTGTGCTTAACGTAAATACCGGGGAGCTGGCAAGTGGCCTTACCGGAGAGGGTAGAATGGCCGAACCTGAAGAAATTTTACATTGGCTTTCGGAATATTTTCAAAAAAAAAAAGGAACTCCGTAATAAAAACGTATTAATCACTGCCGGGCCAACGTATGAACATATTGACCCGGTACGGTTTATTGGCAATTACTCCAGCGGCAAAATGGGTATTGCACTTGCAGAAGAAGCTTACTGCCGTGGAGCAAAAGTTACCCTGGTACTTGGCCCCTCAGAAGAGCCGGTTCCCCAGGGTATAGAACTGGTAAGGGTGCAAACGGCCAATGAAATGTTTGAGCAATGTTCAAAAAGATTTCCAAATGCCCATATTGCCATCTTAAGCGCCGCTGTTGCCGATTATGCTCCTGCACAGGTGGCCAAAGAAAAAATTAAGAAATCGGATGAAACGCTCACCCTGGAATTAAAGAAAACACCCGATATTTTAAAATATTTGGGAACGGTGAAAAAGAAAGGCCAGTTTTTAGCAGGCTTTGCATTGGAAACCCATAACGAAAAAGAAAATGCTTTAAAGAAATTGAAACAAAAAAATGCCGATATCATTATTCTCAATTCCCTGGCCGACAAAGGCGCAGGCTTTGGGCATAACAGTAATAAAATAACTATTTTTGATAACGAGGGAAAGGAAATTGCTTTTGAGCTAAAATCCAAAAAGCAGGTGGCAAAAGATATTCTGGACACTATTATATCATATACTCATGCATAAAGTTTATATAACCTTTATCGCTTTATTATTTGCATTTACCGGAAGGGCGCAGGAACTGAATGCCCGGGTAACCGTAATGGCCAACCAGGTCGGCACTTCCGTAAACAGGAGTACGTTTACCACCTTACAAAATGCACTCATCAATTTTTTGAATAACCGTAAATGGACGCCAGACGTATTTGCGCCAAATGAAAGGATACAATGCAATTTTATTTTAACGGTTGAGCCTTCCGGCGAAACCAATGTGTATAATGCCTCCTTAACCATTCAGGCCGGCAGGCCGGTGTATAACAGCAGTTATATTTGCCCATTGATTAATTATAAAGACGATAATATAAAATTTAAGTATGTAGAATTTCAACAATTGGATTTTAATGATAAACGGGTTACCGGCCCCGATGAACTGGCCTCAAACTTAACGGCCGTTTTTGCTTATTATGCGTATATGATACTGGGTTTTGATTATGCTTCTTTTTCCCTGCATGGTGGTGATGCCAATTTTCAAAAAGCCCTTAATGTAGTGAATAGCGCTCCCGATGGCCGTGGCATTAGCGGCTGGAAGGCCTTTGATGGATTACGAAACCGTTACTGGCTGGTTGAAAATATGACCAACTCCCGCTATACCATAATGCATGATATTTATTACGGGTATTACCGCAGGGCTTTTGATAAATTAGTGGATGAAGAAAAGGAGGCCAGGAGCGCAATGATGGATGTACTAAGGCAAATGCAAACTTATAATACCGATAATCCCAATACCATGATTGCCCAGTTCTTCTTCCAGGGAAAGTCGGATGAATTGATTAATATTTTTAAAAAAGCGCCACAGCCCGAAAAAGCTGCAGCAGCGGAAATATTATCTAAAATTGATATTACCAATTCTTCAAAATATAAGGAGCAATTAAAATGATAAGGATTTGCTGTTTTGCCGGGTTACTTTTTTTTGTGTCCTGCAAAAGCAATGATAAGAAAGCGATATTACCTCCCGAAACCATGGAAAAAGTATTTTGGGATTATATTAAAGCCGATGCTTACGTTGCCAATTATGTTGCCAAAGATTCTTCACAGAACCCTCAAATGATTAGCGCCAAATTGCAGCAGCAGATTTTTGACAAGTATAAAATCACCAAAGATCAATTTGATAAAAGCCTGGCTTATTATTCTGCAAATGAAAAGGAATTTTTAAAAATTACCGATTCCATATCGGCCATTAATCAAAGAGACCAATGGCGTAAATTTGTACCTGGCGACGGATCACAGGAAGAAAACAGGCCGGATTCCATTGCGGTAAAGAAAAAAAGGATTAAACGATTAAATTTGGATTCCCCGTTAATAAAAAAGCCGAACATCAATAAAAAATTGTATGAATAAAGTGTTCAAAAATGCAGATGATGCTATTAAAGATATCCAGGATGGCGCAGTAATAATGATTGGGGGATTTGGTTTGTGCGGCATCCCGGAAAACTGTCTTACGGCCCTGGTGAAGAAAAGAACCAAAAACCTTACCTGTGTTTCCAATAATGCCGGCGTGGATGATTTTGGCATTGGTCTTTTATTAAAAGGAAGGCAGGTAAAAAAAATGGTGGCTTCTTATGTAGGTGAAAATGCCGAATTTGAAAGGCAGTTATTAAACGGTGAACTGGAAGTGGAACTTATACCCCAGGGAACCCTCGCCACCCGCTGTATGGCCGCAGGCTATGGAATGCCTGCAATTTTTACACCTGCCGGTGTAGGTACAGAAGTGGCAAAGGGGAAAGAATCGAGGGTGTTTAATGGAAAAGAATATTTGCTGGAGTATGCAATTGATGCAGGGTTTGCCTTCGTAAAAGCCTGGAAGGGAGACAAGCTGGGCAACCTCATCTATAAAGAAACCGCACGAAATTTTAATCCTTTAATGGCCATGGGCGGAAAAATAACCATTGCAGAAGTGGAAGAACTTGTTGAGCCGGGTGAATTGGATCCCAACCAGGTACATACACCGGGCATATATGTACACCGAATTTTTCAGGGTAGTCATTATGAAAAACGAATTGAACAACGTACCGTAAGACCCAAAAAATCTTAACTAATAATTTATGGCAATTGATAAATACCAGATAGCACAACGCATCGCCAAAGAATTAAAAGACGGTTACTATGTTAACCTCGGCATTGGCATTCCTACCCTGGTGGCCAATTATATTCCGGGTGGTATCAATGTAACCTTGCAAAGTGAAAACGGATTGTTGGGCATGGGGCCTTTTCCGGAAGAAGGCCGGGAAGACCCGGATTTGATTAATGCAGGAAAACAAACAATTACAACCTTGCCCGGATCTGCTTTTTTTGACAGCGCCTTAAGCTTTGGAATGATACGAGCCGGAAAAGTGGACTTAACCGTACTTGGTGCAATGGAAGTGAGTGAACGGGGCGATATTGCCAACTGGAAAATTCCCGGAAAAATGGTAAAAGGTATGGGAGGAGCCATGGACCTGGTGGCCAGTGCAAAAAATATTATTGTGGCAATGATGCATACCAATCCAAAAGGAGAAAGTAAATTATTGCCGGAATGCAGCCTGCCGTTAACCGGTATTAAATGTGTAAAGAAGATCGTAAGCGACCTTGCCGTTATTGAAATTTTCAACAACCGGTTTAAATTGCTGGAACGTGCCCCCGGTGTGAGTGTTGAAGAAATAAAAAGTAAAACCGCAGGAACGCTAATGGTAGAAGGGGATATACCTGAAATGCAATTTTAAAAAAATAAAGGTTGCATTTTTTGCAACCTTTATTATAAATTAATTAATACTCTTTAAATTTAAGCCACTGCTTTATTCACCAGCGCTGCTGCTTCACTCAATAGTATGGCGCTTTGCACTTTTAAGCCGCTATCATCAATTAGTTTTTTGGCCACATCGGCATTGGTTCCCTGCAGGCGCACAATAATGGGGATATCAATAGTGCCAATACTTTTGTAGGCATCAATTACGCCCTGCGCCACACGGTCGCAGCGTACAATTCCACCAAAAATATTAATGAGAATGGCTTTTACTTTTGGATCTTTTAAAATGATGCGAAAACCCGCCTCTACGGTTTGAGCATTGGCCGTACCGCCTACATCAAGAAAATTAGCCGGTTCGCCCCCACTCAGTTTAATCATATCCATCGTGGCCATGGCAAGCCCGGCTCCATTAACCATGCAGCCTACATTACCATCTAATTTTACAAAATTCAGGTTATGCTTTCCTGCTTCCACTTCGGTGGGGTCTTCTTCTGTGAGGTCTCTTAAGGTAATAAGGTCCGGGTGGCGCATTAAAGAATTTTCATCCAGGTTCATTTTGCAATCCACTGCAATAATTTTATCATTAGATGCTTTAAATAATGGGTTTATTTCCAGCATGGAACAATCCAAGCCCACATAGGCATTATAAAGGTTGGTTACAAACTTGGTACAGTTTTTAAATGCATCTCCGGTTAGCCCAAGGTTAAAGGCAATTTTCCTTGCCTGGAAAGCCTGCAATCCACCCGAGGGATGTACCCATTCTTTAAAAATTTTATCCGGTGTATTGTGTGCTACTTCTTCAATATTCATTCCACCTTCGGTGCTGTACATAATTACATTTTGGCCTTTGGTACGATCTAGTAAAATAGAAAGATAAAACTCCTTTCGCTCACTGGGCCCATCATAGTACATATCGGCAGCAACAAAAATTTTATTAACCGTTTTTCCAGCAGGGCCGGTTTGAAGGGTTACCAAAGTGCCGCCAAGAATTTTTTCTGCAAACTCCTGGATATCTTCCAGGGATTTGGCCACTTTTACCCCATTGATGCCATTTTCTTTTATGGTACCTTTCCCACGACCCCCTGCATGTATTTGCGCCTTTACTACGGCAAACTTGCTGCCCGTTTGGGTTTTAATCTGCCGGTAGGCGTCTTCCGCTTCCTGAACGGTAGTGCAGGCAAATCCTTCCTGAACGGGAACATTGTATTTCTTCAACAATTCTTTAGCCTGGTATTCGTGGAGATTCATCGTAAAAAATTTTGGCGAAGATAAGCAAAATTGCTTACTCATTTTTGGATAAAAGAAGCTGCTGTTTTTGGGATGTTCATAGATTTGCAGGGAGTTTCCCGGGGCTTTTTTATAAAATGCTCTTGTGATTATTTTCCATCTTTAGGATTTGATTTTTTTTAAAATTGAAGAAATTTTTGACGATTTCTTTTTTAACAATTCCGGTATATTTTGACGGGCTTCACGGCTTGACTATTGCTGCTTAAAACTTACCTTTGCCCATAAAATTTTAAGAATAATGATGCAAAAAATACAAGACGCCGTAGCCTATATTAAAAATAAAATTGGGGCAGAACCTGTAGCGGGAATAGTGTTGGGCAGCGGACTTGGAAATTTTGCAGAGGAAATAAACGTAGAGCAGGAAATTGCCTATGGCGATATTCCTCATTTTCCCGTAAGTACCGTGGAAGGCCATAAAGGAAAATTAATTTATGGCGAATTGGGCGGCAAAAAAATCATCGCCATGGCGGGGCGTTTTCATTTTTATGAAGGGTACCCTATCCAGGATATTGTATTTCCAATACGGGTAATGAAATACCTGGGAATTAAAACGCTTTTTTTGAGTAATGCTGCAGGAGGCACCAATCCTTCATTTAAAGTGGGTGACCTGATGATCATAAAAGACCACATTAGCTTTTTTACACCCAACCCATTGGTAGGAAAAAATGTGGATGAGTTGGGCCCAAGGTTCCCGGATATGTCTGAACCGTATTCATTATCCTTAATTCAAAAAGCCAAAAAAATAGCTGCCGAAGCACAAATAGATATTAAAGAAGGCGTTTACGTGGCGGTAACCGGCCCTACGTTTGAAACGAAAGCAGAATATAAGTTTGTAAATATGATGGGCGCAGATGCGGTTGGTATGAGTACCGTTCAGGAAAATATTACTGCCGTACATATGGGGCTGCCCGTTTTTGCCGTAAGTGTAATTACCGATTTGGGAATGACGGAAGGTAACCATACCATTACGCACCAGGAAGTGCTGGAAGCAGCCAGGGCAGCTGAGCCACGGCTTACCCATATTTTTAAAACTTTGATTGCACAGTTGTAACTGCTCCAATGAAGTTAATATTTTTTTTATTGCTGGTTTTGGGTTTGCATTCCATGCTGTATGCACAAGACCTTGAAGTCATCCGACGGGTCGGTGCCATTGGAAAATCTGTGGGGGCAGGCTCACAAAGGCAGGATACCATAGCTTTTGAACATCGTAAAGATGATACCCTTGTGTTAAGTTACCGCTACCTGGATTCTACAAGAAGAAACACGCTGGACTCTTCCATCAATGATTTTGACCATTACTATTCGGTTCCTTCAAGCTGGCAATACCTGGGCAATAACGGCGCTGCGGCTACGCCGCTCATTTTTTCTTTAAATGCAAAACCCGGGTGGGATGCCGGATTTCATAGTTTTGACCTTTATAAATTTACTTTAGAAGGAACGAAACTCTACAAAACCAACCGGCCGTTTTCAATGCTGGGCTACCAGTTGGCCTCCGGTAAAGAGCAAATGATACAGGTGTTGCATACCCAAAACCCCAGGCCCAATGTAAATTTTGGGTTTGATTACCGTTTGATTAATGCGCCGGGTTTATTTCTCAACCAAAATAATAACCATAATGCCTGGCGCCTGTATGGAAATTACCAGGGCAAACGTAAACGATATAATGGTACCATCATTTTATTAGGCAGTAATATACGGGCATCGCAAAACGGAGGAATCGTAAACGACAGCCAATTAGTGGATAAAAACAGGAAACAACGTTTTGCCGTGGATGTGAACCTTGGTGATATAAACGGTTACCGGCCCAACCCGTTTGTAACAACGGTTAAAACCGGAAATATTTATAAGGAGTTCAGCTTTTTTTTGCGACAAAGCTACGACCTGGGTAAAAAAGATTCTATTGCCATTAATGATTCAACAACAGAATTTTTATTTTACCCAAAATTGCGTTTTCAACATACGTTTACTTTTAGTAAGTATTCTTATCGTTACCTGGATGTAGAGGCTGATTCTACCCTTTATTCAAACTGGTTTCATATAGACTTGCCCAGCCCTAATGATACTGTTTTGCTAAATGAAAAGTGGCAGGTATTGAGTAATGATTTTTTGCTCTTGCAATTTCCCGACACGAAAAACACCGCAGAATTTTTCCTTGCCGGCCTTACCCTTCAAAATATAAAAGGAACGCTGGATTCGGGCAATACCAACCTGCATAATATTTTTGTGCATGCCGAATACCGTAACCGCACCCGAAATAAAAAATGGGATATTTTAGCCAAAGGGGAGTTATATCTCAATGGATATAATTCCGGCGATTACGGCGCTTATGCCAGCCTGAGCCGGTACCTCAATAAGCGATGGGGTTATGTGAACTTATTTTTTAATAACGTAAACCGTAGCCCTTCATTTATTTTTGATCCCCGGAGTAGTTTCAATTGGGGTAATGCCGGAAATTTTAAGAAAGAAAATATCATCAGCTTTGGCGCTACAGCCCATAACCCTTTTGTTCAATTGGGGTTTACCAATTACCTGGTTACCAACTATGCCTATTTTGAGAATTACACCCAAACGGCCCAATATTCAAAACCCATAAACCTGAGTAGATTTTCGGTTGCTACAACGGTTAAACTCAGTAAAAGATGGAACTGGTATGTTGAGGGCTCTTTACAGGTTAGCGATGCTTCAGCGCCGGTAAGGGTACCGCATTTTTATTCCCGTAGCCGGCTGGCCTATGAAGGTAAGTTTTTTAAAAATTTATTATTAAGCACAGGCCTGGAAGCCAGGTATTTTACTCCTTATAAAGCTTATGGATTTTCTGCAGTAACCGGGCAGTTTGTAAAGCAGGATTCAGTAACCCTAAAAAACCTCCCCGATATTGCCGCTTATGTGCATTTTCGTATCAGGGGTTTTGCAGCCTACATTCGGGCCGAAAATTTAAATACGGTGAGTACGGTTAATGGCTTTGGGTTTATTAATAATAATTTTGCAGCGCCACATTATCCTACGCCGGGTTTAATGGTAAGAGTGGGCATACGTTGGTGGTTTTTAAATTAAGCATGATGAAGCTGTTAACTTCCATATGGGCATTTCTAAAAAAGGGGATGAAGTATATTTTTGTAAGACAAAAGGATTGTTGTAAATAAGTTATGCCCTGGCCACGGCAATACCCTGCACTAATTGTTGCAGGCTTCCCTCTTTAAAATATGCATTACATATTGAATGGCAATTTTGAAGAATTTGATCCCGGGCTTTTGCATTGCCCAATAAAATTTCGCCGGCTCTTACCATGGCGTAGTTGGAATCTGTTTTTTCTGTTTGTTCCAGGGCTTCTGCCAAAAGATACAGGCCTAAACCTTTGTCTTTTTCTTTTCCCAGTTCATTAATCATCCAGCTTAAGGCCAAAAAATTATTTTTTTCTAACAGTAAGAAATGCCGGTTTTCACCAGCTTCGGGAAAAACATTATAGGGAGAATGAATAATTTCTTCAGTAAAATATTTGTTCAAATTTTCCGGGGGATGACCACTGCGGGTATATTGCACACAGCCCAGTAAGGCCTGGGGATAAATACTGAGCCAACGTAATTTTCTTCTTAATTCATGCACCTGCTCTTCCAATTGTGTAAAAGGGCTGTCGCTTTTTTTATAGAAATCAATTATTTCCTTTATTTCGTCATCATAATAGTTCAACAAAAATTTTACTTCTTTCTTCTCTTTTTTCCAATCCACAGCATCGAGTTTTTTATGAATTTTAGCAATGCGGTTATTGTGTTCTCCAATCCATCCTTTTTTGAGCAATAGCTCATTTAACTCAGTAGATTTTTTTTGAAATTGATCTTTTATATAGGTAATTGCAGTCCGGGGAACGGTTATGATGTTTTCAAATTCGGAGATATAAAAATCATAATAATCCAACTGGCCCAGCCCATCCTCAATGATTTTAAAATGATTTTCCCTTAGTTTTTTAAATATTTTTTTATGATGAAACGCTTCATAAAGTTTTGCCAGGGCTTCCAGCATAAAAAAGGGAGTGCGGCCATTGTTCTTCAAAAGCCATAAAGAAGGATTAGGTTGTTGATTGGCCTGCTGTAATAAGTTTTCAGCCGAATTTAAAAAATGGGTAAACCGATGTAAGCCGGGGCGCATAGTGTGTATTTTAGGTGCTGCTATGATTCATTATTATTGTTCAAAAAAAGCTACGGAGCCGCCCACCCAGTCTTTATCCTTATTGTATCGTGTGCCAATCATTTTTCCTTTGCTCAGACGGGCAAGGTTGAGTACGCCAACGGGCCTGGCCTCTTCGTTCTTCCAAAAATAAAATAAGCGGATTTCAGCTTTTGCCGGCTCATTGGGCGTTTCAATCACCGGGGCATAATTGACTTTGCGTTGCAAGATCCAGTTTTCGGGGTCTTGAATGGCATCAATATCCGATTGTTGAACATCTATTACCACACCCATACCTGCAAAGGAAAATAAGGGCTTTAATACAAATTCATTTAAATCTACGGCCTGCTTAATTTCGTTTAAGAAATAGGTTTCGGGTACATATTGATGTTTAATAAAAGGCAGGGTATATTTACTAATGCGGTTAAACCAGTTTGGGTGCGGAACCCATTCCACATCATAGGGTTTGCTTAAATCAATAATTGGGGGTAAGTTTTCCTGTTTATCAAGGTCATCAAAAATTACCCGGTTATAAATTCTTTTGATGGGTATTTTTTTTCCGCCACTTTCATAAAAAAGATTTTTACCCTCTGCTTTAACTTTGGTTAGGCATACGGTTTTGATGCCCAATAAGGTTTCGGTACAGTAAAAATCTATTCTTGTTTTTTGTTGCCTGGGAAAAATTTCCAATAAAATTACATTTTCCGGATTTAAATCACCTACAATAATTTCCTTCAATAGCCGGGTATAGCTTTCTTCGTTATACCCGTTTAAATAAGCGCTGTAGTTTGAAGGCAGGTTGGCATATTCTGCCGTTAGCCGGCTGTGATAGACCTGGAACCCAAATAGGGTAGGGAAACCCTGCATTTCAATAAGCTGTGGTTCCAACTCACCAGCTGCATTTTTACACACGCCAAAATCAAAAACTAAAAACTGGGTATGGGCATCTTCTCCGGGCACATTCATTTCTTTGGGAATGCTGTTTTGGGTAAGTGCTATAAAATGGGGATCGGTAAGTACATTAATAATTTCATCACAGGCATCCAGCATTTTTTCTTTAAACGCTTTGGGTACAAAAACAGGCGTTTCTGCATTGCGAAAATCCAGGGCGCCGGGATGCAGCGCTTCAATTTTTTGCATGTAAGCATTATATTTTTCCTCTGTAAAAGCCCGGTTGAATTGTTGTCTTAAATTTTTATCCATTGTAATAAAGTATAGTCACTAAAAGTACGCATAAAGCCCTTAAAAAATTTTAATATTCTGCATTAAATCTTTTGTACTTTCATATCATAAAATATATTAATTGTATGCAGCATATCCGCACCGAAGATATCATCATCATCGATATTGAAACCGTATCCGAAAAACCTGTTTTTTCGGAATTAGAAGATTACTGGCAACAACTTTGGCAGGGAAAAGTGGAAAAGCAACTTCCTGCGGATGTAACCGCATCAGACTTTTATGAGCAACGGGCCGGCGTAATGGCGGAGTTTAGCAAAATTGTATGCATCAGTATGGGATATTTTATGAAAGAACCGCAATTGCGCATGCGTATTAAATCGTTTTATGGTCATGATGAGAAAATAATACTCACAAACTTTTTGGAAACAATGCTTAAAATAGAAGGCAGGAATAACAAATGGTGTTTTGCCGGCCATAATATTAAAGAGTTTGACATTCCATTCATCTGCCGAAGGTTATTGATAAACCGGATCCCCATTCCCCGTTTTTTGGATTTTCAAAATATGAAACCCTGGGAAACCAATTTGGTGGATACGTTTCAATACTGGAGGTTTGGCGATTATAAAAATTTTACTTCTTTAAAATTGCTGGCAGCAGCGCTTGATGTGCCTTCGCCAAAAGATGATATAGACGGAAGTATGGTGGGTAAAGTATATTGGCAGGAGAACGATTTGGAACGTATAAAAATATATTGCCAAAAAGATGTAGCTACGGTGGGTAATATCTTTTTACGGCTTAAGGGTAAAGGCCTGGTTCACCCCGATGATATTGAGTATGTAAAATAATCCGTTTCTTAATAAGCCCATTTCACCCAAATAGCGCCCCAGGTAAAACCCCCTCCAAATGCCGAAAGAATAATATTATCGCCTTTTTTTAATTGCGATTCCCATTCCCATAGGCAAAGTGGAATGGTACCTGCCGTGGTGTTCCCAAATTTATGGATGTTGATCATCACTTTTTCTTTGGGTAAACTCATTCGGTTGGCTGTGGCATCTATAATACGCAGGTTGGCCTGGTGCGGTACAAGCCAGGCAATATCGTCGGCAGTAAGGTTGTTGCGTTGCATCAGTTCATAGCTAACATCTGCCATGCCCTTTACGGCAAATTTAAAAACCGCCTGTCCTTCCTGGTACACATAATGTTCTTTGGCTAATACGGTTTCAACAGAAGCAGGTTTTACGGAGCCGCCGGCTTTTTGATGCAAGTATTGTCTTCCGCTTCCATCACTTTTTAAAATACTGTCTTTTATACCAGCATCTTCAATAGTAGGCTCTAATAATACAGCTCCGGCTCCATCGCCAAAAATAATGCAGGTGGCCCTGTCGCTGTAATCAATAATGCTGCTCATTTTATCGGCTCCAATTACAATTACCTTTTTATAACGTCCGCTTTCAATAAATGCTGCGCCGGTACTTAGGGCATATAAAAAACCCGAGCAGGCAGCGCCAATATCGTAACTAAAGGCATTTATAAACCCCGCTTTATCACTTACAATATTTGCCGTTGCCGGAAAAACCATATCCGGTGTAACGGTGGCACAAATCACACATTCTATTTCATGCGGAGAAATACCTCTTTTTGCACAAACTTCTTTTGCCGCTTCTGCAGCCATATCGCTGGTGCCTAACCCTTCACCTTTTAAAATTCTTCGTTCTTCAATACCGGTACGGGTCCTTATCCATTCATCATTAGTATCTACCATGGATTCCAACTCTTTATTGGTAAGCCGGTATTCGGGTACATAACCACCTACTGCTGTAATGGCGGCATTTATTTTACTCATTTAAGAAATATTTGAACGCAAAATTAATGGAAAAAAAATCTAAGCTTTAACCGGTTCCAAATCAAAATTGATTTATACATGCTGTGGCCTGTTGAAAAGGAATGTAATAATTATGTAAAACCGTAATATATAGAGTATATCATTATCCCGAAAATACCTTATTTTCGCCTCTTTACCGGTTAATAATGATTGCATACCTGGAAGGAAAATTGGCCTTTAAAAGCCCGGCTTTAGTGTACCTGGATGTTAATGGTATTGGCTATGAGGTACATATAAGCTTGCATACCTACAGTTCCATTCAATCATTAGAAAAGGTAAAATTGTACACTTATTTGCAGATAAAGGAAGACGCACATACGTTGTATGGTTTTTTTGAACTGCAGGAAAAGGAAATTTTTGTATTATTGATTGGTGTTTCGGGGGTAGGTGCAGCTACGGCAAGAATGCTGCTGTCTTCTCTTAAGCCAAAAGAGGTTATAACAGCCATTTTAGTCGGAAACAGCAAGGCGCTTGAAGCAATAAAAGGCATAGGTAAAAAAACGGCAGAACGGCTGGTACTGGAGTTAAGGGATAAAGTGCAGCGACAGGATAATACCGGAGAAATGCTAACCTCATCAAACAATACAATGGAATATGATGCGTTAAACGCTTTAACTGCATTAGGTATTCCAAAATCACAGGCCGAGCAGGCCATTAAAAAAGTGACGGGTACAGAAACCGGCGCTTTACAATTGGAAGATTTGATAAAAAAAGCACTAAAAGCCATTTGACAGAATCTCTACGTAAACCCATTTATTACCTGAATGTCGCTTAGCAGAAATTCTTTCTTAAAATTGCTCATTGTAAATGTGTTGCTACTGCTATGTACCCCCATAGCTTTTGGGCAAAATAACGATAGCCTCCGCTATCCTATACACGACAGGTATTCAGATGTACTCTCCTCCGGTGGAAGAAGCACTTTTGACCTTGATGATCCTTCAAATATTAAAGATTCCGTTGTGTACGATGCCATCACCCGGCGTTATACCATTTATGAAAAAATAGGTAATAAATATTACCGGGTTCCCACCACCTATAGTTTTGATGAATACTGGCAAATGCGAAACCGCCAGGCCGAAGAAGAATATTTTAGAAAAAGGGCCAATACCACCAGTTTACTGAACCGGGGAAAATTCACCAAGCCCAAGTTATCCCTTTACGACAATTTCTTTAACCGCCTGTTTGGAACCGGAAAAATTGAAATTAACCCACAGGGTAATGTAGATATTACGGCCGGTTACCAGGGACAAAATATTGATAACCCCACCTTACCGGAAAGGGCAAGGCGCAATGGGGGTTTTGATTTTAATATGAATGCCCAGGTAAATGTAAATGCCAATATTGGAGATAAACTCAAGTTTCCCATCAATTATAATACCCTGGCCAATTTGGATGTAGATAACCAGCTCAAGCTGGATTATACCGGGGGCGATGATGAAATCATAAAACGTTTTGAAGCCGGTAATGTGAGTTTCTCCAGCCGTGGAACCCTCATACCCGGAGCACAACAATTATTTGGTTTAAAAACACAGTTGCAGTTTGGAAAACTCTATATCACAACCGTGCTGGCCAACCAAAAATCACAACGACAAAGCATGGATTTGCAGGGAGGAACCGCTGCACAGCCTTTTGAAATAAAAGCCGATGAATACGAAGAAAACCGGCACTTTTTACTGGGTCAGTATTTCAGGCGCAACTATAATCAACGCATGAGCAATTTGCCGGCCATTACCAGCCCGGTTCAAATATTACGCCTTGAAGTGTGGGTAACCAATAAAACGGGAATTACTACCGAAACAAGAGATGTAGTTGGCCTCATGGACCTTGCCGAAGACCAACCTTATAGCCCTGTGGTAACACCCACGGGCAGTTTTCCTGTTCCTTCAAATAATGCCAATGATTTATTGCAGCAGGTCTTATCCAGGCCCGATCCACGCAACCCGGCATTGGTATATAATAATTTATTAAGCCTGGGCCTGCAACCGGTTCAGGATTTTGAAAAAACCTTTGCAAGAAAGCTGGACTCCACCCAATATATGTGGAATGCACAAATAGGAACCGTTTCTTTAAGTCAGCCTTTGCAACCTGATGAAGTACTGGCCGTAGCTTACCAGTTTTCTTATAATGGTAAAATTTTCCAGGTAGGGGAATTCTCGCAGGATGTGCCACCCGATAGCACTACGGCAACACAAAAAGTATTGTTCCTTAAATTATTAAAAGCAACTTCTCAGCGTACCAGCCTGCCGCTTTGGCAATTGATGATGAAGAATGTGTACACCATAGGTTATGGCGTACTTTCACCGCAGGATTTTAAACTGGATGTGGTTTACCAAGAGCCCGGCCTTGGTGCAAAACGCTATGTACCCTTTGGTGATATTCAGCACGGAACCCCCATTATATCTCTCATCAACCTGGACCGGCTAAACTCTCAATTAGATCCGCAGCCCGATGGTGTGTTTGACTATGTAGAAAATTATACCGTAGTATCGCAGTACAGCAGGGTAATCTTCCCGGTATTGGAACCTTTTGGGCGAGACCTTGCCAATAAAATTTACAGTACGGTACCGGCTACAGCAAAAGATACGTTGTATTATGCACTTTATGATTCCATTAAAGCCGTTGCGCAGCAATATCCAAATTTAAATCGGTTTGTATTAAAAGGAATTTCTAAAAGTACCGGCTCCTCCGATATTAGCATTGGCTATAACGTACCCCGGGGCTCCGTATCGGTTACTGCCGGCGGAAGGTTACTCCAGGAAGGGATTGATTATGATATTAACTATGACCTTGGTACCATTCATATCACCAACCAGGCCATCATCAATTCGGGTATTCCCGTTCAGGTAAATTCCGAGAACAATGCTGCATTTGGGCTTCAGCAAAGATCCTACATGGGCTTAAGGCTGGATTATTTGGCAAAAAATACCGAAAAAGAGCAGTTGTCTTTTGGCTTCACCACGGTTCGGTTAAGTGAACGGCCCTTCTTTACCAAGGTAAATTTAAATGATGATCCTATTCGTAATACCATGTATGGTATTGACGTAAGTTATAAAAAAGATTTGCCAAGGCTTACCAAATGGCTCGATAAATTACCGTTCTATACCACAAAAGCGCCATCGGCGGTAAATGCGTATGTTGAGGGCGCCGTATTAAAGCCGGGCCATGCCCCTCAAATAGGCCGGGGAAATAATGGTGTTATCTATATTGATGATTTTGAAGGCAGCAAGTCCGGTATTGACCTGCGCTTTCCACCCATTAGCTGGATGCTGGCATCCACGCCATCAGGTGCAAAAGACATTTTTGGCAACCCCATGTTCCCGGAAGCCGACTCCTCCAATAGTTTAATTTATGGTAAAAACCGGGCTAAAATTTCATGGTACCAGATTGAGCAGGCCTTACAGCAATACCGTGGCGCTAATAACCCCATAGAAAACGTAAACCTCCTGAGCGACCCCCGTACAAGAGCCGTATATCAAAAAGAAATTTTTCCGCAACGTACCACCGGGTTTGGAGAAAGCCAGTTGGTAACATTTGATTTATCTTTTTATCCAAGGCAACGTGGCCCTTACAACTATTCATCCGGGGCTACAGAAATTGATGCAAGCGGCACACTCATCAACCCTAAAAAGAAATGGGGTGGCTTAATGCGCAGCCTGGATCAAACCGATTTTGAAACGGCCAATATTGAATTTATTGAGTTTTGGATGCAGGATCCCTATATTTTGCCTGAATATAATTCCACCACAGGCGGTAAACTCTATTTTAACCTGGGAAATATTTCGGAAGACATTTTAAAAGACGGCCAGCGTTTTTATGAAAATGGATTGCCTACCCCCAATGCCCCTGCAGCAGTAAATAATACCATTTGGGGAAGGGTGCCCCGTAACCCCATACAGGTAACCAATGCCTTTAGCAATGTGCCCGAAGACCGGGTTTACCAGGATGTAGGTTTTGACGGCCTATCGGATACGGCCGAAGTAAACTACCGCCAAATTTATTTAAATGAACTTGCAGCAAATTTTGGCACCGGTTCACCCATTTACCAGCAAGCATTGAATGACCCTTCTGCAGATAATTTTAAAAATTACCGGGATGGTAGTTTTAACGGTCAGGATGGCATCCTGGCACGCTATAAAAGTTACAACGGGCCCGACGGTAACTCACCCATCAATTCCGGGGGTGTTTATACCACTGCGGCAACCCTATACCCCGATGCTGAAGACCTCAACAGGGATAATACTCTTAATGAAACTGAAGAATACTTTCAATACAAGGTGGATATCAAACGTTCCGATGCTCCCGAAATGCAAATTGGAACCAACTATATTGTAGATAAAAAAGTGGTGAACATCAGTTTGCCCAACGGCACAAACCGGGATGAAACCTGGTACCAGTTCAGGATTCCCATTGGAAGCTACGAACAAAAAATAGGAAATATCCCCGACTTTAAATCCATCCGGTTTATGCGGATGTTTATGACAGACTTTGACGACAGCCTGGTGGTATTACGTTTTGGACAATTGCAATTGGGAAGAAATATCTGGCGTAAATTCCAGTACAAGGTAGATACCACCGGTATGTTTAATACCGCAAGTACAACACCATTAAATGTTGGCGCTGTAAATATTGAAGAAAACGACAAGAGGGTTCCTTTACCATACCGTACACCCAGGGAAATTGAACGGGTGCAAACCACCAGCAACAACGGCGTAAACCTTTTGCAAAACGAACAGGCAATGACCCTGCAGTTTTGTGATTTGGATTTAAAAGATGCCAAAGCGGTTTTCCAAACATTTGCCGACAGGGATATGAGGCAATTTAGAAAATTGCAAATGTATATTCATGCCGAAGAAGCCGTAAAAAATGCACCGGGTAACCCAATAAAAGATAAAGAACTTACAGCCGTTATTCGCTTAGGAACCGACTTTGTAAATAACTATTATGAAATTCGAATCCCACTTTATGTTACCCCATTAAGCGCCGGTAATATGAATCCCGACTCGGATGCTTATAATGATACCTTATGGAATCCACGCAACTCCTTAGACCTCGATTTTGCTGTTCTCACAAGGTTAAAACAAAACAGGAATCTTTCATCCATTCCCATTGGCCAAATTTATCATGAGTTACAGTCCAACGGGCAAACCTATTCCGTAATGGGTAACCCAAACCTTGCAGAAGTGAGGGGAATATTAATTGGTGTGGAAAACACATCACATGCCGAGGTGGCCTGCGGAGAAATTTGGGTGAATGAACTCCGCCTTTCTTCAATTGATGAAAAAGGAGGTTATGCCGCTTTGGGCCGGGTGGATGTAAACCTTGCCGATTTAGGTACTTTATCCATATCGGGTAATATGCACACGGCGGGTTTTGGAACATTGGAGCAACGCATTAATGAACGGTACCGGGATAATTTTTTCCAGTTTGATGTTACGGCTAATGTAGAATTAGGAAAACTGCTACCCAAAAGTACAGGCCTTTCAATTCCGGTAATGGCCAGTTATTCCAAAACCGTAAGTAACCCGGAGTATGATCCTTATGATAAGGATATTAAACTTAAAGACAAATTAGCCCATGCAAACGGCGCTCAAAAAGATTCCATTAAAAATGCGGCATCGGATATTACAACCATAAAAACACTCAATTTTACCAATGTTCGAAAACAAAAAACCAATGGTAAAAAGCCAAAGATTTATGATATTTCCAACTTTGACATCAGCTATTCCTACATCAATACCCACATACAAAGCCCATTAATTGAGTATAACGATGTAACCCGGCACCGGGGTGTTTTAGGATATAATTTTGCACCGCAGCCAAAATATATTGAACCGTTTAAAAAATTATTTAAGAAAACAAAAACGCATTGGTTTGATTTAATAAAAGATTTTAACATCAACTATGTTCCTTCTCAACTCAGTTTTAGAGCTGACCTAACCCGGCAGTTTGGGGTAATACGGGCAAGAAGTATTGGAGGAGATGATAAATATAAAGTGCCGGAAACCTTTGATAAATATTTTGTTTTTCAACGGGATTATATTTTGCGGTGGAACCTTACCCGCTCCATAACGCTGGATTATACGGCAACCAACAACAGCCGTATTGACGAACCCTTTGGAAGAATTGATTCCAAAGAAAAGAAAGACACCGTTTGGAAAAACCTTTTAAAGGGCGGAAGAAATACCATTTACAATCAAACGGCTTCTTTCCAATATGCGGTACCAACGGCCAAATTACCTTTAATAGACTGGACGACCATTAATTTTAAATACCAGGCTACCTATAACTGGATTGGCGCCAGCCGCCTTGCCGTAAATCTGGGTAATATTATTGAAAACGGCCAGCAAAAAGAAGCTACGGCCCAGTTTGACTTTACAAGGCTTTATCAAAAAAGCA
This sequence comes from Bacteroidota bacterium, assembly GCA_018266715.1. Lineage (GTDB taxonomy): Bacteria > Bacteroidota > Bacteroidia > Chitinophagales > Chitinophagaceae > Ferruginibacter. The sequence continues at coordinate 3,172 of JAFDZZ010000128.1, read as the reverse complement.
AATGGTTAAAACAGTTAGATGCTCCAAAAAATATTGAGGATAAAGAAAAATGGAAAAACCGGGTTACAAAAGTAAAAGATACCGTTATAACCAAAAGCGGTAAAAAAGTAGTTAAAACCCGCCGCATTGTAGATAAAAAAGCAATGCCATATGTAGGAACCGGCTTTAGAATTTTAGGCAAATTACTCACCAGTGTAAAGCAGGCCAATTTTTCTATTACCGAGATGGCCAATACCAGGTTGCCCGGTTATATGGACAGCACGCAATACATTGGAGAAAACTTCCGAAGTATGCAACCGGGTTTTGATTTTATTTTGGGCAAACAACCCGATAAAGCCTGGCTGGATAAAAAAGCAGCACAAAATGTAATATCAAGAGATTCTACATTTAATACCATGTTGCAGCAAAATTTTGATCAGCGCATTACCGTTTCCGGAACCATTGAACCGGTAAGGGATTTAATGATTACCGTAAACCTCAGCAAAACTTTTAATAAAAACTATACGGAAACTTTTAGGTTTGTAGATACCAGCGGAGGAACCAACCCGAGCTTCATGCATTTAAGCCCTTATGCCGGCGGCGGTTTTGATGTATCCTATATTTCGTTTAAAACCCTTTTTGAAAAAACCGGGCCCAACCAGGTTTCCGAAACCTTTAAAAAGTTTGAAGCCAACCGTATAATATTATCACGCAGGCTGGGCAAAAATAATCCTTATACCCAGCTTCAACCCGGGCAGGGCCAACTTGCAGACGGGTATTACTATGGCTATAATAAATATGCGGTTGATGTTTTGATCCCCGCTTTTATTGCTGCATACACTGGCCAGGATCCTGAGAAAGTGGCCTTAATAGATCAAAACAATGCCAATATTAAATCCAATCCATTTAGGGCTATAAAACCCAAACCCAATTGGAAGATTGATTATACCGGCCTTACCAAAATTAAAGGCATGGAGAAAATATTTACCAATTTCACCTTGTCTCATGGTTATACCGGCAACTTAAGTATGAATGGCTTTACCTCGGCTTTAATGTACCAGGATATCAGCAATTTTGGCTATCCTTCTTTTTATGATAGCACATCGGGCAATTTTATACCTTTCTTTTTAGTGCCCAACATTAGCATTGGCGAGCAATTTAGCCCGTTGATTGGATTTGATATGATGTTCACCAACCAGTTTCAGGCAAAATTTGAATATTCAAAATCAAGGCAGCTAAGTTTAAGTTTATATGATTACCAGCTTAGCGAAGTGAAAAGTACGGAATATGTAATTGGTGCAGGTTTCCGCAAACGTGGGTTAAAATTATTTGGTGGCCTTAAGTTACCCAAATTCCTCAGTTCAAAGGGTGATGGTAAATTGGACAATGAAATTAACTTCAGGCTCGATTTCAGGATACGGGATAATATTACTTCCAATAACCGCCTGGATCAATCCACCAATTTCCCCACTGCGGGCAGTAAAGAAATATCCATTAACCCTACCATTGATTATTATTTGAACAACAGGGTAAATATTAAACTCTACTTTGATCAGCGAAGGGTGATTCCTTATATTTCTTCAAGCGCCCCAATTACCAATACAAGGGCGGGTGTACAGGTGAGAATTTCCCTGGCCCAGCAATAAAGCAGGAAATATCTTCATAAGGATATTTTCTCAAAAAAAGATAACCATACCACAAATTGCGTATGCAGATTAATTTCATTTAATAAATTGTGCATAACTGGTAAATATTTTTAAAAAAAAGTACAGCTTTTTCCACAGCACGTTTTTTTTATGCATGTATTTGTATATTTACGCCAAAGTAAGAACCCGGATAAAATTTTTTAGCAATGGTAAATACACTTAAAGAGCAATTTGAAGAAGCCGTGATCAACAGCAAATCACTTTCTCAAAAACCCAGCAACGAAACACTTTTAAAATTATATTCTTTATACAAGCAGGCAACTGAAGGAGATGTAACCGCTGATGCACCGTCGAATCCATTTGATTTTGTAGCCAGGGCTAAATACGATGCCTGGTTATCGTTAAAAGGCACTACAAAAGAAAATGCCATGAACGACTATATTTACCTGGTTGAAAAACTGCAGGGATAATGGGTTCTGTTTTTTAGCTTTTAACATTTTTTGCCGGAATAATTATACATACACGGCATAAGCGGCACAATAATACCATTGATATTATCGTAAAACAGGTATAATTGCTAATTTTAGCAGGTTGTAACTCCCATTGAATTTAAGATATATATACCTGGTTTTAATATTGCTGCTGGGCTGGTCCATTGCCGGCGCACAGCAAAATCCATTATCTAATTTGAGAAAAAAATGGATTCGTACATCTTCGTCCCCAATTATTTTAGATTCTTTAAGCCTGGTACCCGGTTCAATTATAGCCGAAGGAATACCATCTTCATCTTTTATCATGGATGAAATTAATGCCAGCTTAACCTGGTTGCAAAAGCCTACGGCTGATTCGGTTTTAATCCAATACCGGGTTTTCCCGGTTAAACTTAATGCAGTAGCCAGGCATTTAAACTACGATAGTGTACGGTTTAGATTTACTGCCGAAAACCCGGTTACCGTAAAAAATGCACAAAGTACGGATAACCCATTCTTTGATTTTGGCGGGTTGAAAACGGAAGGTAGTTTTGGCCGGGCCATTTCTTTTGGCAACAGCCAGGATGCCGTTGTAAACAGCAGCATGAACCTTCAACTCAATGGCTTCATTGGCGATAGCCTGGAAATAACTGCAGCAGTAAGCGATAATAATCTTCCCATTCAGCCGGATGGCAATACACAGGAGCTTAGGGATTTTGACCGGATTTTTTTACAGGTAAAGAAAAAAAGCTGGCAGGCAAATTTTGGGGATATTGAAATAAGGGAAAGCCAGAACTATTTTATAAAATTTTTCAAACGGCTACAGGGCGCATCGTTCATCACCAATAATTCATTCGGTAAAAAAACCTCCAATTCTTTATTAATTAGCGGAGCCATTGCAAAGGGTAAATTTACCAAAAACATTCTGGTTCCCTTAGAAGGAAACCAGGGGCCATACCGGCTTTACGGCGCTAACAATGAATTGTATTTTGTAATACTGGCCGGTACCGAAAGGGTATATATGGATGGTGAACTATTGCAAAGGGGAGAAGACCAGGATTATGTGATCAATTACAA
>JAFDZZ010000127.1 GCA_018266715.1 Bacteroidota bacterium | reverse complement strand
TATCGCAGCAAAGCCTTTCATGATGCCTGCTATGGCAATATGGCCATTAATACCCTGCCCGATCAAATTAGCGGTATAAAACAATTACAAAAGCGATACGGTTTTTTTGATTTAGACCATGTAGGTGTTTGGGGGCATTCCGGCGGTGGTTTTGCCACAGCATCGGCGCTGTTTAAATATCCTGAGTTTTATAAAGTGGGCATTGCCGAATCTGGCAACCAGGATAACCGCAATTATGAAGACGACTGGGGCGAACGCTATATTGGCTTATTGGTAAAAGATGCAACAGGCAAATCAAATTACGAAGACCAGGCCAACCAGGTTTATGCCAATAACTTAAAAGGAAAACTTTTATTGATACATGGTGGCATGGATGATAATGTACCGCCATATAATACTTATTTAGTAGCTGATGCATTAATAAAGGCCAATAAAAGTTTTGATATGCTCATTATACCCAATGCAAGGCATGGCTACGGCCGGGATAGCTATTATGCCATGCGCCGCCGCTGGGATTATTTTATCGAAAACCTGATGGGGGGCAAAACGCCGGATAATTATGTGATAAAACCTTAGTAGGTTTTTAAATTCATACTGGCGCAAATATGCAGCCCTGCAAAGCTGTGATGGCGGTTCTGTGCCAACAAAGGATAAATGAATGAACGGTAGCAGAAGTTAATTTAAAAAACCATGGTTTGTGTGCCACAAACCAAGGCGGAGGGATTGTATGATAGTGCAGAAAAAAAGCCCCGAAAAAAAATTCCGGGGCCACATACAAACTATAATTACAAACACAACATAGTTGAAATACAGCATAGCGCTGTATTATATTAATCCGGTTTTTTACCTTCTAAAAATGTATTGAGGGTGCTGAGTTCGGCCTGGTTTTTATCATCGGCCTTAACGGTTACATTGCTGTAAAACGATTCTACATCGGCAATTTGATTATGCAGTTCCATATTGCGGCGAAGGTAAGCCGGCACCGATTCAAACTCATTATTAGGATCTGCTGCATTGATGTTGAATGACAAATTACGCAGCTTCGCAATGCGTTCCATAGCCCGGCGCCTTAATTCTTCCGTTTCGTCCTGCACAGCAGGCTCCTCAACGTCAGACTTCATGATGGGCTGAGTTTGTTGTACAATTGGCTCTTCCTCCGCCGCATTGTTGGAATCTTTAACTACCAAATGCATTTCAAACGCTGCAGTTTCGTCTTCTGCCGGTTCCGTATGTTTTGGTAGTGGTTCCTCGTTTGGTTTGGATAATTCTGCGTCTGCACCGGGCAATTCCTCGGCATAAATTTGCCTGGGCTTTGCCAAAAAGCCATCTGACGAAAGAGGCTTTGCAGCGTTGCTAGCATCATTAAAATCTTCTTTTTTCTTGTTGGGAAGTTCGGCTCCTTCATGTTGAGAAGCCGTTGCTGGTTTTGTAAGAGGGTCGGGGTTAGGGTTTTCAAAATCAAATTCCACAATGGGCATTTGATCAGAAGCCGAAGATATTTCAAAAAACACCGGTTCGCTATGATTCTCCTCATCATTTTTATCCACAGTATTTTTACCTGGTAAATCTACGGGTGTTTCCTCTTTAAGCTTTGGCTGGTAAGGGTCTTCCTCCAAAAACTCTAACTTGAGCGCTTCCACTTTTAAAGGCTCAGTTGCTTCATCAATTATCCTATTTTCCTGTTTGGTTTCTTCATCACTTTTCACCGTGGCTTCATCCATAATTTTTACCGGAGCAGCCGCCTCCGGCATATCCAACTGCATCACTATTTTTTCATCTTCTTTATTCTTAACCGCCGGCCGGCTTTCTTTTTGGAACGGATCTTTATGATCAAAGCCGGTTGCAATTAAGGTAATGCCAATTTTATCTTCGAGGCTATTATCATAACCCAGCCCAAGGATCACATCGGTATCTTCACCAGCATGGCTTAAAAGATATTGCTGAATCACTTCCACTTCATCCATAGTAAATTCATGATCTCCTTCGGCGCTGTTGATGTTAATTAAAATCCATCTTGCACCTTGTATATCATTATCATTAAGCAACGGAGATGCCAGCGCCTGTTCAATGGCTTCCTGTGCACGGTCTTCGCCGGCGGCTGCCGCACTTCCTAAAATAGCAACGCCACCATTTTTCATTACGGTGCATACATCGGCAAAGTCCACATTTATTTGCCCGGTGCTATTGATCACATCGGTGATACATTTTGCCGCAGTAGCCAGTACGTTATCGGCTTTGGCAAAAGCTTCTTTCATTTTTAAATTGCCAAACTGGTGGCGCAATTTATCATTGCTGATCACCAATAGGGTATCCACATGGTCTTTTAATTGCCGGATGCCTTCTTCCGCCTGCAAAATGCGTTTTTTCCCTTCGTAGGCAAACGGCGTGGTAACGATGCCTACGGTAAGTATGCCGAGGTCTTTACACACTTTAGCCAAAATGGGTGCGCCGCCTGTGCCGGTGCCGCCGCCCATACCTGCCGTAATAAAGGCCATTTTGGTATTTACTTCCAATATGCGCTTAATTTCATCAAGGCTTTCCTGTGTGGCTTCCCGCCCAATTGCAGGATTGGCGCCGGCTCCAAGGCCCTGGGTAAGATGGGGCCCCAATTGTACTTTATTGGGTACTTTACTTTGCGCAATAGCCTGGGCATCGGTATTGCAAATAATAAAATCTACGCCATCAATATTTTGGGCGTACATGTGGTTAACGGCATTGCTGCCGCCACCGCCAACACCTATTACTTTTAGGATTGACGATTGTTCTTTGGGCAAATCAAATAAAATCATGTTTTGTAAGTTGTAGTTAGTAAGTATTGTTTTTAAATTATAGAAGCACCGGATGATTCGTTTTCATTGGGTACGGATCAACCCATTTTAAAGTTGGGCATCCCCTTCTTCTTTAAACATTTCAATCAGGTTATTTTTAAAACTGTCCATAAATTTCTTTAACCCTTTGCGTTTTTTTACCGGAATTTCATCGGCAGCATCCATAGCAACACTTTCTAATTCTGCTCCATTTTCCTGCTGCTCTTCCTCCTCTACAGTAATTTTGCTGTACTCTTTTTCAAAGGATTTGTTTTTATTCTCATAATCGTTATAGCCTTTTAAGATTAATCCAATACAAGTGCTATACATGGGTTTTGCCAGTTCTTCGGTATGCTCGCCGCTGAGGTGTTCATTAGGGTAACCGATGCGGGCATTCATGCCGGTAACATATTCGGTAAGCTGAATGAGGTGTTTAAGTTGTGAGCCGCCACCGGTAAGGATAATACCGCCGTTGAGCATGCGGTTATCCAGCCCGATTTGTTTTAAGTGATAGCTCACAAAATCCATAATTTCACTCATCCTGGCCTGGATGATATTGGCCAGGTTTTTTACCGATATTTCTTTTGCCGCCATACCCCTTAAACCGGGTATGGTGATAAAAGTGTTGGCTCTTGCTTCATCGCTCAAAGCGCTGCCAAACTGCACTTTCATTTGCTCCGCCTGTGTTTTTAAAACCCCAAGCCCGGATTTAATATCGTTGGTGATATTTTCTCCGCCAAAAGGAATTACCGCAGTATGTTTTAAAATACCTTCATAAAACACAGCCAGGTCGGTAGTGCCGCCGCCAATATCTACAATGGCCACTCCGGCCTCAAGGTCCTGATCGCACATAACCGCTGCAGCCGAAGCCAGGGGTTGCAACATAAGGTCTTTAGTTTTTAATCCCGATTTTTCAACGGCCCGGTTAATATTGCGTATGGCATTTTTATCGCCGGTGATGATGTGAAAATTAGCGCCTACTTTTACGCCGCTGTAACCAATTGGATTAGGGATGTTTTGAAAATTATCTACGGTAAATTCCTGGGGAATCACATCAATGATCTGGTCTCCTGCGGGGATATAGGTACGGTATTGATCGGCAATCAGGCGGTCAATCTCGTCCTGGCAAATTTCTTCTTCGTTTTGCTGACGCACAATATCACCACGGGTTTGAAGGCTTTTAATATGCTGCCCGGCAATACCCACATATACTTCTTTAATTACCAATTCGGGATTGGATTTATAACAATTTTCCAGCGCTAGTTGAATTGACTTTATGGTTTGTTCAATATTCAACACCATGCCATGTTGTACGCCGCTGCTGTTAGCACGGCCATAGCCCAGTATTTCCAATTTGCCGAATTCATTTTTGCGGCCGGCAATGGCTGCAATTTTAGTAGTGCCGATGTCGAGGCCTACAATAATGGGTTGTTCGTGGTTCATAGTTGTATTTTTTGTGTTTGTATGTATTGTTTAAATCTGTTTAAAAAATTAAGGGTTCGCCGGCATAATGGCTTTTGGTTTTTTTCCGGAATCTGCTTTTTTTAAAGTGTTACCCGGCGGCTTAATAATGGGCTTGGATTGAGGTTTTGTTTTCAAAGGAACAGGCTTAATTGCCGGTTTGGCGGGTTTTACGGGTTGCGTTGTAGTGGCTACAACGGCAGGTTTTGTGGGTTCAGAGGTAAGATGATCAACGTTTCCTGTGGTAATATTTTGTTGAATTTGATTCTTTTCCTGCAGTTCCTGTGGGTTGTTGTCATCTTCCCGTTCAAATGAATGTTGAATAATGTCGTTTGCCGGCTCCGGTTTATCCATGCCTTCGGCAGATTGGCCTGCAAGTGAAGAATCTGAAGCCATGGCAGCAGCATGATCGGCCATTATTTGCAGTAATTGCAGGGTGCGGAGCGAATCGGCAAGAATATCTTCTTTATTTCTAAGCTTTGCCACTACCTGGTTATTGTATTGTAAATTAATACTACTATACCTGTTCCAACCGGCTTTAAGCATAATGTTTTTATAAAATAATTTCAGTTTGTTAAATTTTGTTTCAGCATTATTGGCATTGCCAAATACAATAACCTGTTTGCCGATTTTGGGTATAATTTCAAAATCATATTTTGCTGTAATGTCCACCTGGTCTATCATTCCCATCAGGAAGGAATCTGCAAGAATGAGTTGAGACAAATGGTTAATGCCATTAAGCAAAGAACTGTCTGCCGCCGTAAGCACTTTGGCGTCTGATGGGAAATTGGTGAATACCGGCAACCTTGCAGAAAATTTTTCACTCATAGGCAAAATCATGGTACTGCTATCAATATAAAAAGTGGCCCCGCTTGTTGAAAAAATCCTTGCCACCGGCTCCCGTTCATCAATGATGGCTTTTAGTACACCGTTGTTGTCAAAAAACAATTCTGCATGTTTAATCCAAACTTCTTTTTCAAGGCTGCTTTCCAGTTTTTTTAAATTGAACTGTTTAACAGGTTTACCCTTAGGATTTCCACCGCACTCTTTTTGAATGAGGTTTTTCACATCGCTTTCGTCAATAAAAAAGTTATTACTTACCCCTTTAATTTCCACTTCCACAGCACTACATAGGGCGGCATTTTTCTTTTGCATTGCAGCAATAAGCAACAACAGTACCCCTGCGCCAATAGCTACCCACAGCGAGGTTACTACCCCTTTTATGATCTGTTGCTTTTTTATTGCCATTATCTTTTCTTTTCCAACATTAGTTTAAGGTCATTCAATAATAGATCGATATCCCCCGCCCCTGCAGTGATCAGCAATTCGGTATTATTGCTTTTCACCCAATCTACCAGTTCTGTTTTTTGCAATACCCTTTTGGATGACTTATTTATTTTATTTAAAATCATTTCGCTGCTCACGCCTTCTATGGGCAATTCCCTTGCCGGGTAAATCGGCAACAAAACCACTTCATCGGCTATGGCCAGTACTTCTGCAAAACCATCTGCCAAATCCCGGGTTCTTGTGTACAGGTGTGGTTGAAATACTACCGTACATTTTTTATTGGGGTATAACTCTTTTGCGCCGTTTAAAAGCGCCCTCAATTCTTCCGGGTGATGCGCATAATCATCAATAAGAATATGGCTTCCCGATTTTACGATATACTCAAACCTTCGCTTTACTCCTTTAAAACCGGCTATTGCTTTTTTAATTTTAGCTTCATCAATTTTAAGGTACCCTGCAATAGCTATGGCCGCCACGGCATTTTCTATATTGTGCCTGCCGCCCATATTTAACTCAACGCCGCCAAGGCTGCTGTTGCCCGATACCACATCAAAACGATAAGCGCCGTTTTGAATGGTAACATTTTTTGCAAAACAATCGGCCTCCAAATTTTCGGCATCGTAGGTCCATCGGGTACCTGCTTTAAATTCATTTTCCCTTGCCAGTCCTTTTTTAGCAATCAGCAAACCACCGGGCTTTATGCGTTCGGTAAATGCAATAAAGGCATCCTGCATATTTTTTTCCGTTCCGTAAATATCCAGGTGGTCGGCATCCATTGCTGTGATTACCGCTACATCCGGCGAAAGCTTTAAAAAACTCCTGTCGTATTCATCAGCCTCTGCAACGCAAACATTTTTTTCGCTGCTCCAAAAATTGCTGTTATAGTTTGTAGCAATACCCCCTAAAAAAGCATTGCATCCAAAACCACTGTCTCTCAAAATATGAGCAACCATTGCGCTTGTGGTTGTTTTTCCATGCGTGCCGGCCACACAGATATTCAACTTATTCTCTGTAATTAAACCCAGGGCTTCACTTCGTTTAATAACGGTATAGCCGTTATTTTTAAAAAATTCCATTTCCTTATGCCCTTCAGGAATTGCCGGCGTATAAATTACCAACGCCGCATCTTTATCTGCCAGGCTTACCTTGTCTTCGTAATGGATCTTCATCCCTTCTTCCGTCATTTGTCGGGTAAGTGCAGATTCTGTACGGTCATATCCGCTCACCCGGTGGCCACGGCTATTAAAATACCTGGCCAGGGCGCTCATGCCTATACCGCCAATTCCCAAAAAGTAAACCAGCTCTTTTGATTTTTCAATTCCGGATAATATGTTTCCTGTTTTAGTCAACTCTATTTTTATTGCATATCATTTAATACTTGTGTTGCAATCACCTCATCAGCATTGGTTACACCCAATTTTGCAATGTTATTTTTAAGTTCATTTTTTTGCCGCTCATCTTTACTTAAGTTAATAATCTGCGGAATAAGTTTTGAAGCCGCTTCGTCATTCATTACCATTATTGCTGCATTTTGGTTCACCAGGGTTTTGGCATTGGCCTCCTGGTGGTTTTCTGCCGCATAGGGATAAGGCACCAATACAGCCGGTTTTTGCACTACGCTCAACTCAGCAATGGCCATTGCCCCGCTACGGCTAATTACAATATCTGCTGCCGCATAAGCCATATCCATCCTGGTTATAAAATCACTTACAAAAATATTTTTCCTGTTTCCGGCTACCGCAAGGGCTTTCTCTTTAAAAGGCTTTCCGGTTTGCCAAATGAGTTGGAGCTGATGCTTTTCAAACTCACCAATCTGCCCGGCAATAGCCTCATTAATGCTCAATGCGCCCAGGCTTCCTCCTACACTCAAAATGGTTGTGGCTGCAGCATTAAGGTTAAAAAAATCCAGGGCCTCATCTTTACCCACTTTACTTTGCACAATTTCTTTCCGTACCGGGTTGCCGGTTACCAAAATTTTGCCAGCCGGAAAAAATTTTTCCATACCTTCTGAAGCTGTAAATATTTTCCGGGCTTTTTTAGCCAGCCAAATATTGCTTTTACCGGCAAAAGAATTGCTTTCGTGGATATAGGTGGGCAACCCTTTTTGCTGTGCAAATTTTAATACCGGGAAGCTGGAATAACCACCCACACCAATTACGGCGCTTGGTTTAAACGTTGAAAATATTTTAGAAACCTGGAAAAAACTTTTCAACAGCTTATACGGCAAAAAAATATTTTTAATCAAAGAACTCCTGTTTAAACCGGCTATATCAATGCCTGCTATTTGATAACCTGCCTGTGGCACTTTTTCCATTTCCATTTTACCCCTGGCACCCACAAATAAAATTTCGGTTTGCGGGCTTTGCTTTTTGATGGCATTGGCAATAGCAATGGCAGGAAAAATATGCCCACCGGTTCCGCCCCCTGCTATAATAATTCTATTCACTTTCCCTGGCCTCCTCCTCTTCTATTTCTTTTTTTATTTCTTTAACCTGTGTGCCCTCCTGCTGCTCTACATTCCTGGATACGCTGAGAATAATACCAATGGAAAGACAGGTAAATAAAAAACTGCTTCCACCCATGCTTACCAAGGGTAGCGTTACCCCGGTATTGGGAAACAGCCCCACATTTACCGCCATATTGGCCATGGCCTGAATGGCAAGCATAAAACTTAACCCCAGCGCCAAAAATGCGCCGAATGCATAAGGGCAGCGTTTGTAAATGCGAATACACCTGTAGAGGAAAAGCAGGTAAATAAAAACAATAAAAGCCGCCCCAAACAAACCGTATTCTTCTATAATGATGGCGTAAATAAAATCGCTGTAACTGTGCGGAAGAAAATTCCTTTGCTCACTATTTCCCGGGCCAACGCCCAGTAGCCCGCCTTTTGCAATAGCAATTTTTGCCTGGTTCACCTGGTACGTTTTATCACTCTCCAATTCATTACTGCCATAAACAAAAGTTTGCACCCTGCTGATCCAGGTAGGGATACGGGCTACCGAAAGCAAAGCGGGTAATTTTTTGGTTTCATGAGTTTCTTTATCATAGGTACTCAGTGCTACTACCACCAATAACACCAATGGGATACAAGCAATACCCAGGGTAGCTAAAATATGTTTTGTGCTTACCCGCCCAATAAACATGAGGATAAAACTGGTGCCTGCAATTAAAATCGAGGTGGACAGGTTTGCCGGGGCAATAAGGCCGCAGATGATAATTACCGGGCCAAGGATGGGAAGAAACCCTTTTTTAAAATCCTTGATTACTTTTTGTTTACGACTGAGCTGCCGGCTCATATACATAAATAAAGCAAGTTTGGCAAGATCAGAGGTTTGCAGCGTCATATTAATAACGGGAAGCTTTATCCAACGGCTGCCGGCATTTAACTCTACGCCGGCCACAAGGGTATAAAGCAACAAAGGAGCAGATGCTAAGAATAATATAAGCGCTACCCTGGAATAAATGGTGTAATTAATACGATGGGCCCAATAAATAATCAATAAACCCAGGATGATAAAAGCAAATTGTTTAAACAAATAACTTTCGTTGCTTTTGCTCATTCTATAAGCCAAAGAGCCGGTGCTGCTATACACAAGCAATAAGCTGGCCAGCGTAAGGATAATAACAATGGCCCATATCACCCTGTCGCCACGGGTTTTACTTACGAGGGTGCCCCCCATATTACTAATACCGGGGCTTAAAATAGATTTTATGTTTAAATTTTCGGCCATTACCTTAAAGGTCTTTTACTGCTTTTTTAAATTGCACCCCCCTATCTTCATAATTTTTAAATAAATCGAAACTTGCACATGCCGGGCTCAGCAATACCACATCACCCTTTGTAGCTAAATGAAAAGCGGCCTCTACGGCATCTTTGGCATTTTGGGTGTTAACGAGTTGAGGTACCACAGTTTTAAAAGCTTCATGTATTTTGGAATTGTCAGTACCCAGGCATACAATAGCTTTTACTTTTTCGGCAACCAATTCTTTAAGAACGGAATAATCATTGCCTTTATCCACACCACCTAAAATAAGCACTACGGGCTTTTCCATGCTCTCTAAAGCATACCAGGTACTGTTTACATTGGTAGCCTTACTATCATTTATAAATTCCACACCTTTAATGGTGGCCACAGGCTCCATCCGGTGTTCCAGGGTTTCAAAAGTTTGTAAGGCTTCCCTTATTTTTTCCTTTCGAATATCAATTGCCGTAGTGGCCATGCTTGCTGCCATACTGTTGTAATAATTGTGTTTCCCTTTTAAAGCAAAATCGTTGATACTCATTTGCATTTCTTCGGTACGCCATTTAATATGCATTTGTGCATTGGTTAAATAAGCGCCTTGTGGTAATTCTTTATTCATAGCAATTGGTGCTGGTATAGATTTAATGGTATAGTTATTAATATTCTTTAGGGTTGTTTCATCATCTGCACAATACACAAACACATCCTGTTCATTTTGGTTCTCAATAATCCTGAACTTACTTTTAATATAATTCTCCACCTTATACTCATACCGGTCCAGGTGATCTTCGGTAATATTGGTTAGCACGGCAACATCGGGCCTAAAACTGATGATATCGTCCAATTGAAAAGAACTGATCTCGGCGATATACCATTCTTTAGGGTCTTCGGCCACTTGCCGGGCAAATGAAAAACCGATATTACCCACCAGGGCACAATCCAGGCCTGCATGTTTGCAGATGTGGAAAATGAGTGACGTGGTAGTGGTTTTACCATTGCTCCCCGTTATCCCAATGATTCGGCTTTTTCCTTTGTACCGGTAGGCCAGTTCAATTTCACTGATAACCGGGATGCCTGCAGCTCTAATTTTTTTAACCAGGCTGTTCTTTTCCGGTATGCCGGGGCTTTTCATCACTTCATGTGCATTAAGTATAAGAGCTTCGGTATGAGCGCCCTGCTCATAAATAATTCCATGCTTATTCAATTCCATACGATACGCCTCATTAATTTCTCCAGCATCACTTACAAACACATCGTAACCCTGCTTACTGGCAAGAATTGCAGCTCCCACACCGCTTTCGGCCCCGCCTAATATTACCATTCTCTTTTTCACATTCGTAATGCGTTAAAATTGGTTCTTCATGAGTATGGTGCGCATCTCCTCTTGTGCGTTCAGCATTACAAAAATTGGTTCTTCATGGGTATAGGCTTACAGGACAAATTTGCCTTGCAGCTTCCCAATAAAAAGGTTTTTCAACAGTATAGAATTTAACGGGTAACTGGTTTCCACTTTTTACCCGGTTACGATTTTAAAAAAGGTTTTTCAACGGCATAGAACTTAACAGGTTAGTTTCACCTACGGACCGGGGAAAGAATGGATACTTTTTACGGCATGTCAGTTTTCCCCAAACTATTTATCTTAACTTGAGCGTAACAATTGCTGTAGCCACGCAAAAGATGGTTATGATCCAAAACCTTACGGCAATTTTACTTTCATGATACCCCAGTTTTTGATAATGATGATGCAAGGGACTCATCAGGAAAACCCGTCGCCCCTCTCCATATTTTTTCCGGGTATATTTAAAATAACTCACCTGGATGATCACACTGAGATTCTCCACAAAAAACACCAGGCAAAAAATGGGTATCAATAATTCTTTTCTTACAATTATGGCTAATGCCGCAATTATTCCACCTAAGGCAAGGCTGCCCGTATCTCCCATAAAAACCTGCGCCGGGTAAGCATTATACCATAAAAACCCAATACAGGCGCCCACAAATGCCGCTATAAAAATGCTGAGTTCACCCAGGTTGGGGATGTACATAATATTTAAATAATCGGCCAGCTTTATATTGCCGCTTACATAAGCAAAAATGCCCAGGCCGATACCGATCACCGCACTTACTCCTGTGGCCAGCCCATCCAACCCATCGGTAATATTTGCGCCATTAGATACCGCTGTAACAATAAAAATGACCAGGATGATGTAGAGTACATAAGAAAAATCTTCTAGGTTTTTGGGCATGAGTCGGGCATAATTGAATTCATGATTTTTTACAAAAGGTATGGTCGTAATCATATCTTTTGCATTTACAAATACCCTTGTTTTGCCATCCACAATTATGGAATCATACTTAATCGTATGGCCGTCTTTATCTTTCACCGGCAAAGGTGCCGACTCATTGGTACGAATCACTTCTCTTTTTACAATCACATTAGGGCTAAAATAAAGCGTAGCGCCAACGATGATGCCCAGCATCACCTGGCCAAAAATTTTGAACCTGCCGGCCAGGCCATCGGAATCTGATTTTTTATATTCAATGCCCTTTTCCTTTGCAATGCGTTTTGCCCTTAGTTTTAGAAAATCATCAATAAAACCTATTACACCCAGCCATATGGTGCAAAGCAACATGAGCCTTACATATACTTTATCAATATTGGCCAACAAAAGCGTTGGAATAATAATGGCGAGCAACAAAATAATTCCACCCATTGTAGGGGTACCCTTTTTCTGCTGCTCCCCGGCAAGCCCCAGGTCTCTCACCGATTCGCCCAATTGCTTTGCCTGCAAATACCGTATTAGTTTTTTTCCGTACACTATGGTAATAAACAAACTCAAAATAAGCGCAAGCAATACCCTAAAGGTGATAAACTGAAACAGCCCGCTGCCCGGAAAGAGAGAAACTTTCCAATGTTCAGTAAGCCAATCAAATAAATAATACAGCATAGGTTGCCCCTTTTTTTATATTCGTTTACACTTTTTAATTATTTCTCCATCAATTCAAACATTTCCAATAAAACCTGCTTATCATCAAACGGATGTTTAACGCCATCAATATCCTGGTATTTCTCATGCCCTTTTCCGGCTATTAAAACGATATCTTCTTTTTGACTTATACTCACCGCTGTTTTTATAGCTTCTCTTCTATCCGTTATACTGATAAATCTTTTTTTTAACCCTGCATGCACTCCGGCTTCCATTTCTTTAATGATTTGACAGGGGTTTTCTTTGCGGGGATTATCTGAAGTAAAAATCACTTTATCGCTGTGTTCACAAGCCACTTCAGCCATTACCGGCCTTTTGGTTTTATCCCTATTACCGCCACAACCCACCACGGTAATAATTTTTTCATTTCCCTGGCGCAGGTTATTAAGGGTTGCCAATACATTTAATAAAGCATCGGGGGTATGCGCATAATCAACAATGCCCACCACTTTTTCTTTACGGCTCACCTGGTAATCAAAGCGGCCTTCGGCACCGTTCAGCTCACTTAGAATCAATAACGCATCCTGCTTATCCATGCCCAGGCAGGAGGCCGCCCCAAATACGGCCAAAAGATTATAGGCATTAAACTCCCCAATCATTTTAAAAAACACTTCCGTGTCGTTCACCATCATATGCAGGCCCGTGAGGCTATTATTCAAAATTTTTCCTTTAAAATCTGCCAGGGTTTTTAAGCTATAGAAATACTTTTTAGCTTTTGTATTTTGAAGCATTACTGCCCCACGCTTGTCATCGGCATTACTAATGGCAAAAGCCCCGGCCGGTAAACTATCGAACCAGGATTTTTTTACATGGATATAGGCGTCAAAGGTTTTGTGATAATCCAGGTGATCATGCGTAATATTGGTAAACAGCGCCCCGGCAAACACTAATCCTTCAATTCTTTTTTGCTGAATGGCATGGCTGCTGCATTCCATAAACACATAGGTGCACCCGGATTGATACATGGTATGAAGAAGGCTATTGAGTTGAATAGCATCGGGTGTGGTATGGGTTGCGGTTATAACCCGGTTTCCAATTTTATTTTCAACCGTACTGATTAAACCGCATGAGTAACCACTTGCTGAAAATAGTTTATACAATAAAGTAGCCACCGTGGTTTTGCCATTTGTGCCGGTAACGCCTACCAATTTCATTTTTAATGTGGGTTCATCATAAAACAGGTGGGCCATTCTTCCGGCGGCGGCTGAAGAATCATTTACTTTTATATAGGTAACGGCATCCGCAAAATCTTTCGGCATATCTTCACACACAATGGCAACAGCGCCATTGGCTATTGCTGCCGGTATAAATTGATGGCCGTCA
Organism: Bacteroidota bacterium; assembly: GCA_018266715.1. Taxonomy (GTDB): domain Bacteria; phylum Bacteroidota; class Bacteroidia; order Chitinophagales; family Chitinophagaceae; genus Ferruginibacter. Next base: position 12,397 of record JAFDZZ010000127.1, on the reverse strand, counting down.
ACACCTGTTCCTTTAATGGCTATAAAGCAAGCGCCCTGCTGTACTGCACGGGAATCTATATGCAATGCATTTATTGCAATAGCGGTACTGCCATTTACAGCCTGAACAGAAGTTTTATATAATAAATCCTGTAATAACATGCTTGTTTAATTAAGCATTAAGTTTATTTTTTGACCATTGGATACCGTTGATCCTGCCGCCAAACTTTGGCTGATCACTTTGCCCTTCCCTAAAATGCTTACTTTCATTCCACGGTTTTCCAATAAATACAATGCATCCTTTAAACCCATGCCCACTACATCTGGCATTATGGAAGCCGGCAGCCCGTTAATACCCGGCGATACCAATGCGCTGGAATTGGCTACCATTTGGGCGTTTCGCCATGTTCCGGAAACCGATGAATCGTAGTAGTTCATCTTCATGAAACTGAAAATAGCGTTAAGGTCTTTCATCATGCCTGCATATCGGTATGCAGCGCTATCGGTAAGCAAACCGGCAAACTTTATTTTATTATTATGGATATAACGGCCATAAATCCGGTCGCTGATTTCCTTAAAAACCCTTCCGGCCACATCAGCTCCATAAATAAACTTTGACTCCCTTGAATTTTGAATAACCACTGCAATAGAATATTTTGGACTTTCGCTGGGGAAATAACCGATGAAGGAAGCCTGGTAAATTTTATTGCCTTTATTGTATCCTTTATTATCTAATGCAGAAACAGCGGTACCGGTTTTGCCTGAAATGGAATACAAGGAATCAAATAATATCCTGTGACCGGTACCATGGGCGCTATCCACCACCGCTTTTAAACATTCCTTAACCTGCGCCAGTGTGGCATCTTTGCAAATTTTTTGTACCAGTATTTCCGGGTTGAATTTTTTAAGGTCCACCCCATATTCTTTAATGGTATTTACCAGGTAGGGCCGCATCATTTTTCCATCATTGGCAACAGCATTATATAACATGAGCATGTGCAATGGTGTTACCAGTTCTTCATAGCCATGCGCCATAAAGGGAATGGTGGTTTTTGACCAGCTACGGTTTTTGGGCGTTTTAATGGTAGGCTTACCCGATGAGGCAACAATATCAATGCCCGTCATTTGATTAAGCCTGAATTTTTGCAAATGGCTGATAAATTGATCAGGCTGATTATTATAATATTCATAAGCCAGCTTTGCAAAAGCCACATTACTGCTTTTAAAGAAGGCTTCTTTAACCGTCATCTCATGTTCACCCAGGTGCGAATCTTTAATTCTAAGGCCATAAAATTTTTTAACCCCTCCTTCGCAATCCACAATTGAGTTTTGGGTAACATAACCATCATCCAGTAAACTAATCAGCGTAGCCAGTTTAAATATGGAGCCCGGTTCTGTGGCCCTGCCTATTCCATAATTGAGGTCTTCAATATAGGATCCATCCGGCTGCTTGCCGAGATTTGCAATGGCCTTTATTTTCCCGGTGGCCACTTCCATCACAATGGCCGTGCCATGAGTGGAATTATTATTGACCATCATCTTCATTAAGGCGCTTTGGGTAACATCCTGGATGTAGGTATCCAGTGTGGTTACAATATCTTTCCCATTTATGGGGTCAAGATCGGCGCCATCCACTGGCAAATAAGTGCCGGCTGCATATCGCATTAAACGCTGACCACTAACGCCTCTCAGGAGGCTGTCATAGGTTAATTCAAGACCTACGTTTTTCTTACTGTTTTCCCTAGATAAGCCAATGGTACGGTTGGCAAATAATACATAAGGATTAATTCGCTTATCCCTGGTATCAATGATAAAACCACTTTTATTTTTTCCTAATTTAACAAGGGGAAAATTCCGAAGCTGGCAATATTCATCAAATGATATTTTCTTTTTTAACGAATAATACCTCAACCGTTCTTTATACCCCAGCTGAAGTTCTTTCTTATACTGCAGATGGGTTTTATCTTTAAATAAATTTGCCAGGCAAATACTCAGCGAATCAATATTTTCTTTAAATCGTTTCCCACCTTTAGCCCGCAGGCCATCAGCACTAAAATCCACAAATACATCAAATATGGGCACTGAGGTACTCAGCATATTTCCATCTTCACTGTAGATGCTTCCCCTTTCGGCCTCTACAGGAAAATACTTTAAATGGTCTTTCTTGCTTACATCCAGCCAAAACTCGCCCTCGGCCTGTTGTACATAAAAGGCCCTGCCCAATACACACAACCCTAAAAAGGCGATGCCTATAAAGCAGAGGTAAACCCTCCATAATATGTCTTTTTTTATTTCCAATCCTTGACGAAGTGCTTTTATTTATTTATTACCTGATGAATCTTCTAAAACTATGGGAGGGCTTATTAATTCTTTTAAACCCAAGGGTTCTACCGCTTTTATTAATTCACTGGCCTTGCTCCTGAAGATCACCTGGCTCTTAACATTTTTATACTCGTACTCCAACTCTTTAATATTTTTTTCGGTAACGGCTATTTTTCTAACCAACTTATCGGAGTGGTGACCATTGTAGATATAGACAACGGCCAAAACAGACAAAAACAGGAAAAACGGGATGTTTCGCACCATCCATTTATAGTTAAAAATGCGTCTCCAATCCTGTTTGGAACTGTGGGTGTTTACTATTTGTTTTTCTTCTGCCATTACATTTTTTCTGCTACTCTTAGCTTTGCACTTCTTGATCTTGGGTTATGTTTCATTTCGGTATCGGAAGGAATTAGCGGTTTTTTGGTTATAATTTTCAGGGGGTTGATTTTTTTTATTCCATATAAGTGGTCTTCCTGCTCCTCAAAAAATCCGGATCTAAAAAAATTTTTTACCATCCGGTCTTCCAGCGAGTGAAAAGAAATAATGGCTATCCTGCCCTTTGGCTTTAAACAATCCACAGTTTGCAGCAGCAACTCCTTTAAAGCGCCCAATTCATCATTTACCTCAATACGTAACGCCTGGAAAACCTGGGCAAAATATTTATTGGGGTTTCCTTTTACCAAACTATGTACAGCATCTTTAAATTGCCGAATGCTGTCCAGGTTTTTAATGCTTCGTTGCTCCACAATGGCCCTGGCCAGCGATTTTGAATTGGTTACTTCGCCAAATTGCTCAAAGAGTTTATGCAATTTTTCTTCGGGGTAATGGTTTACAATATCCTTTGCAGTAAGTGTGCTGCGCTGGTCCATCCGCATATCCAAATCCGCATCAAATCGTATGGAAAAACCCCGTTCGCTTTCATCAAACTGGTGGCTGGATACGCCCAGGTCGGCCAGGATGCCATCCACTTTTTCAATTTCATAAAGCCGCAGGAAACGTTGCAAATGCCTGAAGTTGTGGGGTACAAAAAGCATGCGCTCATCTTTGGGCAAATTGTTTTGGGCCGCTTCATCCTGGTCAAAGGCAACAAGCCTTCCTTTTGCCGATAGCCTGCTCAGTATTTCCCGGCTATGGCCACCGCCGCCAAAAGTGCAATCCACATAAACGCCATCTGCATTTACCACTAAAACCTCCACCGCTTCTTTCAACATTACAGTGGTATGATAGGCAGGGTTCATTCGGTTAAACAAATCTATTTTTCACTCATACCCGGCGATGATGGCTTATTCATTACCTCGTTTGCCAACGTGCTAAATGAATCTGATGTATAAGAGTCAAAGAACTGCTGATATTTTACTTTATCCCAAATCTCAATTTTGTTTAATGCGCTTACCAATACAATATCTTTTTGCAACGAAGCATGTTCCACTAAATTTTTAGGAATCAATAACCGGCCGGCCGTATCCAGCTCTACATGAGTAGCCCCATTAAAAAAGTACCTGCGGAATTCTCTAACTTTGGGATCAAAATCGTTGAGCGTACTGATTTGCTCAAAAATGGGCTGCCAGCTTTGTATGGGATAAAGGGTAAGGCATTTTTCAAAACCCCTATTTATCACAAACTGGCCCGAGCCGGTTTCAGGAAGTTGCTTCTTGAAGCCGGCAGGTAACAAAAAACGCCCTTTTGCGTCAATAGTACTCTCATATTCACCCAAAAATTGGATCATGAAAGGATAAAAAATGGTTTATTAAGCTGATAACGATACGAAAATAACACTAATACCCACTTTTTCCCACAAATTGGAAAAAATTTTTATCCACAAGTCATTATTATGAGCTATACCGGGTATTTAGGGTAAGAAATACCCCTTTTTTATAAATTTTGTTGTGAATTAAATTGTGGATTGATGTGAATTGCTGTGGATTACTGTGAATTACCTGTTTCAATTTCCTTCTCAATAATCTACTTTTTGTAGCCTAAGTCAAAAAAAGAACCGGCCAAAAGCCGGTTTCCAAAAAATATTTTTTCGTTTTGCAAGCGTAAAATGAAATCAAAAAAAGTTTAATTCTTTGCCATCCCTAAGTATTGTTTATTGATTTTATCTACAATGTACCCGCTTATCCAACCTACATAAGAATTGCGGAAGAAGATTAATTTTTTATTGGGGTTCCTGGTATTGACCTGTTGCATTAATTCATCCAACCATATAGCGCCCGCCAGTAAGGCTTTTTGATCGTAGGTTTTAACTACTCTCCCTATATTTTTCAGCGAAGCTTCAGCCAGTTCCCGGTCTGCAAGCATAGATAAATCAGGCTTTGATAGTTTGGCAAAATTTTCAAAAACCTGTTTACGGAAATTAGAAATATCTTCTTTCTTTAGTTCCACCGCATTATCATAAACCAGCTCAGGGTACATCATAGACGCAACGGCCCATACAATGCCACCCGATATATATACCACATCCCTTGATTTAAAGTCGGTTTTATTGGTGAATTCATAAACAATTAAACGGCCCAGGCTATCGTCCAAAATTTTTTGTGCCGTTTGCCTGTAATCCTGCAGGCTGCTTCCCTGTAACTTACTTTCAATAAGCCTTTGAAAAGATTTTGTTCCCAGGGGAAAGGTAACAGGAATAAAATTTTTACCGGCATCAAAATACCCGCCTTTGGTATTTCCGCCGCCTACATCCAAATGGTCGGCCGTTAACCTGCTTTTTGAAGGAACAATACCCCTGAAACTGAATTCCGATTCCTGGTCGGCGGTAACATAACTTATCCTGATTTTTGAATCAAGGTCTTTGGGCCTTACAATATTAGCAAAATACTCCACCTTATTATACTTATCCAACTCCTGCCTGAGCCCGCTACTTATTACAATATGCGTATGGTTGGGAGATATTTTAAAACGGTTTTTGGCAATATGGTAAAATACGGTAATGGCATCATAGGTTTCTTTTTCACTTTGGTAAGAGAGCTCGGCAGCATTAGTGTTGATGGAGGTATCCAGTTTCAGCAGGTATTCATTTTCTCCGTCCTTACCCATACGCACTTCTATTACACTCATTTTATTACCCCTTGCGCCTATTTCTATACCGGCATATAAATCCCCAATACCTTGTACATTCTTCAGCAGGGTTTCAACCACCTTGGCAATCACATCCAGGCCCTGGGCTTTATATAACTTAATCGCTTTTTCGTAGGATGTTACTGCAAGGTTCTTTTGCTCCGTTTTTGAATATAAATTTCCTAACCCTTCATAAGCCTGTGCCTGGTAATAAAGGTCATTCTTTGATTTGGCATTTTTAAGGCCAATATTAAAATATTCTTCTGCAGCCTCATACTGCTGCGCTTCCAGCAACGATGTAGCCGTTTTTAAAATCCGGGAAACCGACTGTGTTTTTATGTCCTGCGCCATTGATGAAACACTAATCAAAAGCACTAATAATCCTGACCATAATTTACGCCTCATATACTAATTTTTAAAATCAATGAAACCTATATGTTTTTTACGGCATTAAGCCGGGCAACAAATGTAGCCGATTAAACCCGGGGGCAGGGAATTAAAACCGTGGTTTTGTAAACAGTTTTTCAACAGGTAAAACTATTGTTATATGTATGTACGCATTGGCTTTTTTGCCTCCCGTTTATTATCTTTAGTGTATGCAATTTTCCGATATTATCAATGCCAAACTAAGTGATGAAAAAGACCGGCCGCAAATGCGAAAAGAATTTTTTGCTGTAAGTGACGGATTACAAAAATACCTGGAAAAGTATGGCCGGGGAAAAATCTTCCCGGTACGATATACCGACTTGCTCAATTATCGTTTTAGGGATGCCATAAAAGATAAAAACGGAAAACTTACCCATTGGGAAACCGTTCACTACGACCTTAAGGAAATGGAATTTTTACGCAGCGGGTTAGTGCAAACTTATGCTATGCTTAAAACCGAAGGCAATGCCCGGTTTAGCACACATTTGGATGTAGAGCGTATTGATTTTTGCGAATTTGGCAACAGCGCCCCTTTTCGCATCCGCATCATCAACCGCATTAACGGTAATTATGACCACTACTATATTAAACAGGCCGACGCATCCAGGATTTATGGGCTGGAGTTGGAACACCTGTTGTCTCCGCATGCCATAGTATTTCAATATCAGAAAAACACTTTAGTTGAAGAGCATATTGCCGGCATACCCGGAGATGTTTTCCAGGAGCATTTTTTAAACAACCCGCTGCACAACAAAATACGCATTGCCAAAGAATTTGTAAAATTTAATGAACGCTGCTTTGCCCGGCTTTTAGGCGACATGCGGTCATACAATTTTGTAGTAAGCGCCATTCCCGATATTGAAGATTTTCAATATCATATTAGGGCAATAGACTTTGACCAGCAGTGTTACGAAGGAAATAAAAAATTTTATTTACCTCAGTTTTACAAAGAAAACTTTGAGTATGTACAATTAACCCTGGCCAGCCTGAGCGCCGAAGTGATTGAACAATACCGTACCGAAGAAAGAACCAGCATTGCCTACCGGGTAGTGGATTGCCGCCACAGGCTCATGGAACTCTTTAATACCATGATGAAGGATGAACTTTCCGAAAACTATAAAATTAAACTCCTTGCGCAACAGTTAAACGAACACCACAAAAGCACAAATTTCAGTAAGTGCAAAACCATGGGATGCTTAGTAAAAAAACAATTAAAAGCACATATCCAATCTCATCTTAAAAATGTTTCAGGCCTTTAAGGCCGGTTTGTATAAATTTTGAAGGTTCCTTAATAAAACACATTTTTTTTATAACACTCCAACCGGATATTCCATACCAAATAAGCAAGGTTTCGGCATTAAAAAAACACTGCAATGGCAGAAATTACACAGGATGCCAAAATGCCATATCGCCTAAGAAAATGGCCTAAAAATGCAGCTTTTTGCAGTTTATTTATATCTTTGTGTTAGCAAAGCCAATAAAAACCGCTTTGCTTTTATTTTTATGGCACGTCAGCAGCAATTGCATTGTTCATTTTGCGGAAGAAACCGGGATGAGGTAAAAATACTCATTGCAGGGCAAGATGGGCATATTTGTGAAAACTGTGTGGATCATGCTGCAGAAATTATAGAGCAGGAATTAGGCATTGTGCATGAAACCAAAAATCATCATTCCGCTTCCGGAAAATTAACGGTAAAAAAGCCCGTTGAAATTAAAAAGTTTTTGGATGAATATATTATCGGGCAGGATGATGCTAAAAAAATATTGGCGGTAGCCGTATATAACCATTATAAAAGGCTCAATCAAAAAATTGAGAATGATGTGGAAATTGAAAAAAGCAACATCATCATGGTTGGCGAAACCGGCACCGGAAAAACCTTATTGGCCAAAACCATTGCCCGCATGCTCAATGTACCCTTTGCCATTGTAGATGCCACGGTATTCACCGAAGCCGGTTATGTAGGTGAAGATGTTGAAAGCATGCTCACCCGTTTACTGCAAGCCTGCAATTATGATGTGGCCTCAGCCGAAAAAGGTATTGTATTTATTGATGAAATAGATAAAATTGGACGCAAAAGCGATAACCCCTCCATTACAAGAGACGTGAGCGGAGAAGGGGTTCAGCAAGGCTTATTAAAACTCCTTGAAGGCACCGAAGTACTGGTGCCGCCGCAGGGTGGCCGCAAGCACCCCGAGCAAAAATTGATAAAGATCAATACCAGTAATATTTTATTTATCTGCGGTGGGGCTTTTGCCGGCATTGATAAAATTATTGCCCGCCGGGTAAACACGCATTCCATAGGGTTTAATGTAAATAAAGAAGAACAGGAATACCGGGAAAATAATTTACTACAGTTTGTAAATGCCGTAGATTTAAAAAGTTTTGGATTAATTCCCGAGCTTTTGGGCCGGCTTCCGGTTGTTACCTATTTAAACCCATTAGACGCTCCTACATTGCGCAATATTTTAACCGAACCCAAAAACTCACTCATCAAGCAATTTACCCGTCTTTTTGATATTGAAGGTATAGTGCTTAAGTTTGAACCGGCCGTATTGGACTTTATGGTTGAAAAAGCCCTCGAATATAAACTGGGTGCAAGGGGCCTCCGCAGCATCTGCGAAAGCATTCTTACCGACGCCATGTACGAATTACCCTCGGAAAAAACAAAATCCTTTGAGGTTACGCTGGAATATGCACAACGGAAATTCAATAACAGCAAGTTAAGCATGTTGAAAGTTGCTTAATAAATAATCTCTTTTTTACCGGTATATCCTTTGCCCGTATTTTTTATTTACTTTTGGCGCACAATCAATTTAATTTATGGTAGATGTAATTTTAGGGATGCAATGGGGCGATGAAGGAAAAGGAAAAATAGTGGATTTTTTTGCAAAAGATTATCAACTGGTTGCCCGCTTCCAGGGTGGCCCAAATGCAGGCCATACTCTATATATCGGTGATAAAAAGGTAGTCCTTCACCAAATACCCAGCGGCATTTTTCATGAAAACAAAATTAATTTAATTGGCAATGGCGTTGTGCTCGATGCCATTACGCTGCAAAAAGAATGTGCGGCGGTGGGCAGCTTTGGTATTGACTACAAAAAAAATCTTTTCATCAGCGACCGTACCCATTTAATTCTTCCTACACACCGGGCTTTGGATAAAGCCAGCGAGCTCACCAAAGGAAAAGAAAAAATCGGGAGTACCTTAAAAGGTATTGGGCCCACCTATATGGATAAAACCGGGCGCAATGGTTTACGGGTAGGCGATTTGCTCGACAAAAATTTCACCACTCAATATATTAAACTCCGGCTCAAGCACCAGCGCCTGCTGGACAGCCTCAACTTTAATGAAGACATCAGTGCATGGGAAGAAGAGTTTTTTGATGCATTAGAATTTTTAAGAAGCTTTAAAATTGTAAACGGGGAATATTTCATTAACGAAAAAATTGCAGAAGGGAAAAAAGTGCTGGCCGAAGGAGCACAGGGCAGTATGCTGGATGTTGACTTTGGTACGTTCCCCTTTGTAACCAGCAGCAATACCATTTCTGCGGGGGTATGCACCGGGCTGGGTATTGCCCCTCAAAAAATAAATGAAGTGATTGGTATCACCAAAGCCTATTGCACCAGGGTGGGCGAAGGCCCCTTTCCTACCGAATTACTGGACGAAAACGGAAATTACCTGCGCAATGCCGGTAATGAATTCGGCAGCACCACCGGAAGGCCACGCCGCTGTGGATGGATGGATTTGGTTGCATTAAAATTTGCCTGCATGATCAATGGCGTTACTCAAATCGTAATGACTAAAGCCGACATCCTGGATGGCCTTGATGAACTTAAAGTTTGTAAAAGCTATAGCATTAATGGAGAAGAAACGCAAAAGATTCCCTTTCAAATGAATAGGCTGGAAATAAATGCCTTGTATCAAACCTTTGAAGGCTGGAAAACCGATATTACCCAAATTCATCAGTACAATGCCATACCACAAACCATGAAAAAATATGTTGATTATCTTTGTCAATACCTTGGCGTGCCCATAAAGTACATCAGCAACGGCCCCGGCCGTGATCAATTACTGGCCGTTTGAAAAAAAAATAAAAAAAACTTGTAAAATATTTGGCTAATTAAAAATTTCGTAAAAATTTTACAGCATTAATCCAATTTTAATTATGGCTCCAAAATCTGAAAAAGCTAAAAAGTTAACGACTAAAAAAAGCACGCCGGAACCTAAAGGCAAAAAAAATACTCCTGCAAAAAATGCAGATGACGATGAATTGGAAGATGATGAAGACTTTGATTTGGACGATGACGAAGTAAAACCGGCATCTAAATCAAAAGCTGCGGGCAAAAAATCATCAAAGAAAACGGATGACGACGAAGACGATGATGAGGATGTAGAGATTGAAGATGATTGGGAAAAAAATGAAGAAGACGAAAACTGGGATCCCGACTTTGACGAATTTGACATCCCTAAATCCAAAGCTAAAAAAAGCGGCACCAAAAAAGGCAAAGAAGATGATGACCTTGGCCTGGATGATGATTTTAAAGAATTTGGCCTTTTTGATGATGAAGGAGGCAATTACGACGATGAAGATGATGACTTCTAAAACATTTTGAATACTTCAGCGCAAACCATTTCCATTACCCATCCCGGGGAATTTAAACATAAGTTGCTAAGCTGGGCCAACCGGTTTGGCATTTTTTGTTTTTTGGATCATAACGGCTACCCAACAGATAGCCCTACATTTGATTACCTGCTCGCTGCAGGTACAAAAAGGCAATTGGAGCTAACGCCCCAAAACCCGTTTCAACAACTTAAAGATTTTTTTGATGAACGCCCTTGCTGGCTTTTTGGACATTTGGGGTACGACCTAAAAAACAGCCTCGAAGACGTAAATACCAGCCGGCCGGCATTTATAGATTTTGGAATCGGCCATTTTTTTGAACCCGAAATCCTTATTCGTGTTACCGGAAACCAGGCGCTTATTGAAGGGCATAACTTAAACCCTAATATAATTGATGAAATCCTTCATGAAAACCCGGAGCAAAAACAGGCCACGGGTATATTATCCCTGCAACCTCTATTTAGCAAACAGGAATACCTTACAAAAATTGAAAAAATAAAAGCACATATTCAAAGAGGCGATTGTTATGAACTAAATTTTTGCCAGCAGTTTATAGCCAAAAATGCTTATATAAACCCCATTCAAACCTTCATCAATTTAAATGCGGTTTCCCCCAACCCTTATGCTTCCTTTTATAAATTAAATAATCGGTATTGCCTTACCGCAAGCCCGGAAAGATTTTTAAAAAAAACCGGGCAAACCCTTATCTCCCAGCCCATAAAAGGCACAGCAAAAAGAGATCCCAACAATAGTTTTTTGGATCATCAATATAAAACCAACCTTTTAAACAGTCAAAAAGAAAGAAGCGAAAATGTGATGATTGTGGACCTGGTTCGAAATGATTTAAGCAGGATTTGTAAAAGCGGTACGGTAACTGTTCAGGAATTATTTGGCATATATACCTTCCCACAGGTATTTCAAATGATCAGCAGCATCCGGGGAGAATTACCTCCTACAGCCCATTGGACTGACGCCTTAAAAGTTTGCTTTCCCATGGGATCTATGACGGGTGCGCCCAAAAAAAGGGTAATGGAATTGATTGATCAATATGAAGAAATGGGCCGGGGTTTATTTTCAGGATCTATCGGGTATATCACACCGCAAGCTGATTTTGATTTCAATGTTGTGATTCGGAGTATTTTTTATGACCAGGCCAATCATTATTTATCCTATGCAGCCGGTGGAGGTATAACCTTTTACAGTATTGCCCAAAATGAATATGAAGAATGTTTACTAAAAGCAGCAGCCATACAGCAGGTTTTTAACAATAATCTTTAAAAAGGCACTCTTTTTTTTAAATACTATCCGCCTTTTTTCCTGTATTTATTATACTTGCTGGGATAAACCGTTTTATTACTGGGTACATCATAATCACTCAAAAGGTATTGCACACATTCATTAAGTATCGTGTATTTATTGGCCATAAAAATCTGCATTTTATCAGCAGGTAACACTAATTCATACTGGCCATTGGCGCTTATGAGTTGGTCAAAATTTGGGTTATAACGGTTAAATGCCGAAATATCCATTGAAAGGTTTTTGGCAATGATTACCGAATGAAATTTGCCGGTGATGGTTTGTGTTTCGGCATTTTCGGCTTCCTTGAGGGTAATATCCGGCTTGTGATCGTAAGGATTGGTTACCGCAATGCCATTGGTATAGCCCAAGGGGTTATTCCCTTCCATGATATAATGGGTGGCAATAAATTTTTTAACATGGTTGCGGCTCTCTTCCGGAAGGTAATATTGCAAGGCCCAAAAATTTCTACTTCCACTTCGCTTTATAGCATTAAAAACCCTTCCGGGGCCACCGTTATAAGCGGCAATCACTAAAAGCCAGTCGTGGGTTTGTTTATATAGGGTAAGTAAATAACGTGCCGCAGCATGGGTACTTTTAAAATAATCCCTTCGTTCGTCATAAGAGCTGTTTACAATTAGTCCATATTCTCTTGCCGTATAGGGCATAAATTGCCAGGGCCCGGCA
>JAFDZZ010000126.1:606-11376 GCA_018266715.1 Bacteroidota bacterium | reverse complement strand
TTATTATGTGCATGAAAATTACAGCATCAACCCCATTCCGCCACGACAGTTCATTGCAACCCTTGCGTATAAATTTTAAATAAACAAATATACCCAGCCAAAAAGGGACGGTAATTTGCCGGTCCCTTTTGCTGTAAAAATAAAACAGAAGATGGCCAAAACATCAATACCAAAAACAAACTGGCAAAGAGTTAGAAAATTATTCAACGATATTCATCTCTGGCTGGGGCTTTCAAGTGGACTTATTGTTATTGTAGTATGCTTCAGCGGAACGGTATATGTATTTAACACCGAACTTACGGAATGGGCTGCACCGCATTTATACAAAGTAAAAAATTTTGAAGGGAAACAAAGAATCCCTGCCGATTCATTTATTTCAAATATACAATTGACATCAGGTGGCAAGGTTACTTCGGTAAGTATTCCCGAAGATTTACAAAGAACCTACCAGTTCAATGTAAAAAAAGAAGGAGATAAAAGCCGTGGCGGCATTGGTTATTTTGTAAATCCCTACACAGGAGAAATCACCGGCACATCAAAAGAAAAAACCGCTACCAAAGAATTTATGGGCACCATGTTCAGCCTGCACCGCTGGTTGTTATTAGACAAAATTGAGCAACCCATTTTCAAAAGCATTACCAACAGGGAACTGGGCAGTATGATCTCCGGCTGGGCTACCATCATATTCACGTTAGGCTGCATTACCGGAATGATCATTTGGTTTCCGCAAAAAATAAAATCTTGGAAGCAGGGTTTAAAAATAAAATGGAATGCAGGATGGAAAAGAATAAATCATGACCTGCACAATTCTCTTGCATTTTATGCGCTGTTTTTTTTGTTGCTGATGGGTCTCACCGGGCCGCAATGGTCGTTTGACTGGTACAGAACAGGGATGCAAAAAACATTGGGAACCTATAAATCCAAAGATGCACCCAAAGAAAAACCTATTCAATCCACATTACCTGCAAACGGGTTAAATAGTGCAGGTTTATCCATTGCGGATTATATTAAAATTGCTGATAAAACATTTGCTTACAAGGGAAACTATTCCATTTCTCTGCCTGCCGATTCTGCATCTGCAACGGTGATTGCTAAAACTAAAACCGGTTTTTTTGCTCCTGCTGCTGCCGACAGGCTAACTGTTGACCAATACAATGGAAATGTATTAAAGAAAGATATTTTCAAAGAAAAACCGTTCAACGAACGAATTGCCGGATCCATCAAAGCCATTCATGTAGGCAATGTGTATGGCAGCTTTACAAAACTTATTTATTTTCTTGCCTGCCTTATTGCCACTACCCTTCCCATCACAGGCACAATGATATGGCTGAATAAAATGAAAAAGAAAGGGAAAGAAAAACCCAAACCCATTCAAATCAAAAAACTCCAGGAAGCTTTAACCTGAGTGAATTAGCAGGAATTAATTTAGAGTAAAGCAGGATTCCTATCCCCTACATGCATAATAAATTCCCCAAACAAGGTATTGGCCCAGGCAAACCATTTACGGGTAAATTTTTGGGCGTCATCTTTATGAAAGGATTCATGCATAAAGCCTGTGCCTGCATGGGTGTTCTTTAAAAAGTTGATACATTGTTTAATTTCCTGCGGATTGTTGCTGGTAAGCCCACGCATGGTAATACTCAAGGGCCATATCATAAACATACCTGCATGTGGCCCGCCAATGCCTTCTGCCGCTTTACCCTTAAAGAAAAAAGGGTTGCTTGTTGATAATACATATCTACGGGTATTTATATAAAACGGGTCAGTAGTTTTTACTGCGTTTAAATACGGCAAGGACAATAAACTCGGCACATTGGCGTCGTCCATTAAATTAAAACTACCAAAACCGTTTACTTCAAAAGCATATATTTTCCCATATTGCTGGTGACGGATTACCGCATATTGTTGCAAGGCTTGTTCTACTTCCTTAGCCAGCGACAAACATTCATTAGCCATAACCGCATCTTTATAAACAGAATTTAAAATTTCAGCAGCTTGTTTTAATGATGTTACAGCAAAAAAATTGGATGGTACCAAAAAAGAAAACAATGTGGCATCATCGCTGGGCCTGAAAGTGGAACAAATAAGCCCTACCGGTTTTACCGGGTATCCATACCCCGAAAGCGGCACCCCGTCAGTAGCCCATGCAGTGATCCGCTGAAAACTATAGGGCCCGTCTCCGTTTTTCCGTTGCTGTTCTTTAAAGGTTTGCAAAGTAAGTGCAATACATTGTTTCCAATCGGCATCAAAAACCTGCGTATCGCCGGTTACTTTCCAATAACGGTGTGCCAGGCGTATGGGATAACACAATGAATCAATTTCCCATTTACGTTCATGGATGCCGGGTTGCATTTTGGTTAAATCGCTCTTCCATTCGCTCACTTTATTAAAGTCTTTATAAAAAGCATTGGCATAGGGGTCGAGAATGATGCATTTTTTCTGGCGGTTGATTACGCCTTCAATGAGTTGTTTCAGTTTTGCATCTTTGTTTACAAGAGGCAAATAGGGCCACACCTGTGCCGTACTGTCTCTTAGCCACATGGCATCAATATCGCCGGTGATAACATAAGTATCCGGTTTCCCATTTATCATTTCAAACTCCACCGTTGTATCTAAAGTATTGGGAAAGCAGTTTTCAAAAAGCCAGGCCAGCTCCGGGTTACTGATTTTTTTCTTCATACCCACAATTGCTGCTTCAACAGCATCGCTGGTAAATTTTCGATCTGCCAAAGGAGGGCGCCTGCTTTCAAAATTTTGACCTAATGCCCATGCTGGTCTCATAGCCAACCCCGCAGCCACAAGGCCGGATTGTGCAATAAATTTTTTCCTGGATATCATATTTATCTTTTTAAAGAAACGGAATAGGGATACGCTTTAGGCGCTGTACCTCTATTAACGTTGGGTTTATTATTCATAAAAATATACAGCAAGCCCCCTTTTTGCAAAGCTTCATGCGTAACATAATTCAACTCATAGGGCTTATTATTCCACATTATTTTTTGAATGTACGGATGGTTTGCTGAATTTCCCGGGGCGCTAATGCTGAGCTTTTTCCCATTTTCAAAATTAATATCCAATTGTTTAAATAATGGTGTACCCAATACATATTCATTGGTGCCCGGGCATACCGGGTAAAAACCCATAGCTGAAAAAATATACCAGGCAGAAGTTTGCCCGTTATCTTCATCGCCACAATACCCGTCTGGAGATGCTTTATAGAGTTTATTCATAATTTCCCGAATATGCATTTGCGCTTTCCAGGGCTGACCGGCATAATTATACAAATACGGCATGTGCTGTATGGGTTGGTTACCATGGGCATATTGTCCCATATTCATAATTTGCATTTCCCTTATTTCATGAATTACGCTCCCATAGTATGAATCATCAAAAACCGGCGGAAGGTTAAACACCGAATCGAGCATGCTGATAAATGTTTTTTTACCGCCCATTAAATCCACCAGGCCTTGCACATCATGAAATACGCTCCAACTGTAATGCCAGCTATTGCCTTCGGTAAAGGCATCGCCCCATTTAAAAGGATTGAAAGGTTTTTGAAAACTACCATCCTTATTTTTTCCACGCATCAGTTTTGTTTCGGGATCAAATAAATTTTTATAGTTCATCATTCGCTTTGCATACAAATCAATTTCAGCCTGCGGCCTTTTTAAAGCCTTGGCTAATTGCCAAATGGTAAAATCATCATACGCATACTCTAAAGTACGGGCAGCGTTCTCGTTAATTTTTACATCATAAGGCACATAACCCAACTCATTATAATACGCTACGCCCTTACGCCCTACGGCATCCATCGGCCCTTCATTGTTGGCGCCATGCAATAAGGCTTCATACAAAAGATTAATGTCATAACCTCTCAATCCTTTTACATACGCATCACTTACTACCGATGCCGAATTATTACCTACCATTACATTTCTAAAACCCGGGCTGCTCCACTCCGGCAAAAAGCCGCCTTCTTTATAATCATTAATCAAGCCTTCCTGCATTTCTTTATTGATGGAAGGATATAAAAAATTTAGTAACGGATACAAAGCCCGAAACGTATCCCAAAACCCCGTACCGGCGTACATATAACCCGGCAGTACCTTACCATTGTACGGACTGTAATGAACAATATTACCGGCCCTATCAATTTCATAATGTTTTTGTGGAAAACAAACCGCCCTGTACAGGCAGGAATAAAATACGGATAGTTGCTCTGCTGTGCCACCACTGGCTTTTACACGGCCTAATATTTTATTCCATTCTGCTTCTGATGATTTTACGGTTTGTTGAAAAGTAGCGTTACCAATTTCATTTTTTAAATTGAGTTCGGCCTGCTCCACACTGATAAACGAAGAAGCAATTTTTATATGCACTTTTTCATGCCGATAGGTTTTAAAACCCACTATGGCCCCGGCATGATTTGCCGTCATTTCCAGTTTATTTTTTTCCAAAGCGCTATCGTTCCAGGTATAATGAAGCGTAAACGGTTTATCGAACTGCAAAACAAAATAGTTTTTAAAATTATTCGGCACCCCACCGCTGTTTCGGGTGGTATAGCCAATAATTTTATTTTCTTCAGGTAAAATTTTCACAAAAGACCCTTTATCAAATGCATCCACCACTATAAAGGCGCTGTCGGTTTGCGGAAAACTTACTTCAAAATAGGCTGCTCTTTCGGTAGTGGTGAAAGCGGTTGTAACATCATGGTCGGCCAGGTAAACTTCATAATAATAGGGCTTTGCTATTTCTGCCTTATGGCCAAACCAACTCAACCGTTCATTTTCCCTGAACTTTAATGCACCAGTAACCGGCATAATTGAAAATTGCCCGTAATCATTCATCCAGGGTGAAGGCTGATGGGTTTGCTTAAAGCCCCTGATTTTATCGGAGTTGTAGGTATATTGCCAGCCGTCGCCCATCTTACCGGTTTGTGCCGTCCAAAAATTCATGCCCCAGGGCCGTGCAACTGCCGGGTAAGTGTTTCCATTAGACAAACTGTAGCTGGATTGTGTTCCCATTAATGTATTTACATAATCCGCAGGATTTTGAGCAAATGACATTTTCGTCAGGCTGCATAAAAGAAAAATTCGGGATAAAGCAACAACCGGGTTCATTACTCTTTTCATATAAAAAATTACAATCACTTTTATGGATTAGTTAAACATCAACTTTTATTCCGGCCTGTCTATACTATTTTTTCCAAAGCCTGACGGTTTATCACCCATTGTTAAAATAAACTCCCCACCGTTCATCAACATAGCATGGGTAAACCAGGATTTTGTATAGGGTTTTCCATTGTAAGTGACGCTTTGAATATAAACATTTGCCTTGGTATTATTAATGGTTTTTAGAGTAAATATTTTATTGCCGGGCAAATGGATTGTAGCAGAACTCACTGCAGGGCTCCCAAAAACATAGACCCCGTTTGCCGGGTTAACCGGGTAAAAACCCATGGCAGAAAATATATACCATGCGCTCATTTGGCCACAATCTTCATTGCCGCAAAGGCCATCTGTTTTTGTGCTGTAGAAGGTATCGGCAATTTGCCTTACCCGCATTGCCGTTTTCCATTGTTCCCCGGCAAAAGCATACAAATAAGGGATGTGATGATTGGGTTCATTGCCCTGGGCATACATTCCTATTAAGCCACTGATATCCGGCGATGCTTCCTGTCCCATAGATGCCGAAGTGGTAAATAATGCATCCAGTTTTTTTGTAAATGCATCATCGCCCCCAAATAAACCAATTAAACCTTTAGGGTCTTGCGGAACCAGCCAGGTATATTGCCATGCATTCCCTTCTACATAATCAAAGGCGTTATGTGATGAAAAAGCGGGATCAAAAGGAGTACGCCAGGTTTTATTGGCATACCGGCCACGCATAAATTGAGTAGCGCTGTCAAAATACATTTTGTATAAATTGGAGCGTTTTTTAAAATATTCATAATCGTCCGGCTTATTCAATGCTTTGGCCATTTGTGCCACACACCAATCGTCAATAGCAAATTCCAGGGCATTGGATACGGTTTTTTCCAAAGTATCCGCAGGAATAAAGCTGAGGTTATTGAGATACTGCGCCTGTATGCGAAGGTCTTGCTTTAGTACAACCCTGGGGTCGCCATAAGGCACCGGGTCTTTTCGCATAGCGGTATTTTTAATTGCTTCATAAGCCAGTAGGGTGTCATAATTTTTATATCCCTTAAAAAAGGCATCTACAATAACCGGGATGGAATGGTTGCCATTCATACAATCGGTTTCGTTACCCATTAAATGCCAAATGGGCAAACGGCCTTGTTGTTTGTAAATATTCAGAAAGGTATTAATGATGTCATTAATCCTATCCGGCTGTGTAATGGTAAACAAAGGGTGAAGAGAGCGATACGTATCCCACAAAGAAAAAATGGAATAATTATTGAACCCGGCATTTTGATGTATTTGCTTATCGGCGCCATAATAGTCTTTATTTACATCATTAAACAAAATGGGAGCAAATAAGGAGTGGTACAGGGCAGTATAAAATACCTCTTTGGTTGGCGCATCTGCATCAATATCAATTTTGGCCAGCTCATTGTTCCATTTATCTTTTGCCTGTTGAACAACGGCGTTAAAATCCCATCCGGGTATTTCGCTTTGCATATTGAGCATTGCGTTTTGTGAACTTACCGGCGACAATGCAACCTTTACCAATAGCGGCGTATTTTGTTGTACATTAAATGCTATTGCTGCCTTTAAGGTATTGCCCTTGCCGGCAGTGGTATCCTGCAAACGATCGTTCAAATAATATTGTATAGCCTGTATGGGTTGTGAAAAAACGGCGGTAAAAAATAATCGCTGGTCATCGGCCCATCCGTTTGAAAAGCGGTATCCTGCAATGGTGCTATCATTTAGTTGTTGCACGAGAGCATCCGTTGCCCGGTCCCAACCCATACCAAAACTCAGGTCAAATAATAATCGTGCCGTATCATTTTTTGCAAATGAATACCGGTGCATCCCTACCCTTTCCGTTGCCGTAAGCTCAGCCTTAATTTTATACTTATCCAGCAACACACTGTAATAGCCGGGCTCACACTTTTCATTTTCATGAGAAAAAGTTGAAACGTAGCCTTTACCGGGTTTTTCCTGGGTGGCTTTGGTTACATCCAAATATCCTACGGTGGGCATCACTAAAATATCGTTTAAATCGCCAATACCTGTACCGCTCAAATGTGTATGGGTAAAGCCCATGATATTATTACTACTGTAATGATATCCGCTACACCAATCCCAACCTTCCATAATTTGAGATGGCCCCAGTTGAACCATTCCAAAAGGCACATTAGCGCCCAAAAAAACATGACCATGACCACCGGTGCCAATAAAAGGATTTACAAATTGCGTATAGGTTTCTTTTGGCTTTTTGGCAATTTGATGATTACTGCAGGAAGTAAAAATTACCAAAATCAGCGCTGGTTGAAGCATTAAATTTTTTGCGGAAAGGTTCATAATATGAAATTGAAAATGATCATACGATAAAGGTATTTAACGTAAACCCAAGGTACGAAACAAAGCATCGTATTTTTGAAAATTTCTCAGCCAATTTTTACAATAAATACATAATCCGGAACAAAACCCGGATGCAGGATTTTCCGATACCATAAGTAAATACTCATTGCTCAACTTAAAAAACCGTTTAGCTTTCCGGTAAAGGGCCGGCAGTTGTGTTATGCGATTTTTTCCTAAGGCGTATATTGAGCATTTCAACCAGGAGTGAAAATCCAAGGCAGGAATAAATGATACTCTTGCTTACCTCCTGGTGAAGCCCGCTGGCAATGAGTACCACACCAATTACCACTAAAAATGAAAGCGCCAGCATTTGTAACGAAGGATGCTGATTAATGACTTTTGTAACCGGTCCCGCAAACAACATCATGATCCCAATGGAGATGATTACAGCTATAATCATGATAAGCACATTATCCACCAGGCCAACGGCAGTGAGTATAGAATCGAAAGAAAAAACCGCATCCACTAAAATAATTTGAAAAATTACAGCGCCAAAACCCATTTTAATTTTATTGCCCCGGTGCTCCCCGGCTTGCTCATGTTGAAATTTATGATGAATTTCCAGGGTGCTTTTTACAATTAAAAAGATACCGCCGGCAATTAAAATTAAATCTTTTATACTCAAATGCAGGCCTTCATCAGCAATTCCGAGTAAAGCCGCTATACTAATAACAGGGTCTTTTAACCCAATGATCCAATTAATGCAAAGCAATAGCCCTACCCTGAACAGCATGGCCAGCATAAGCCCGATATTGCGGGCCTTGCGCTGTTTATTTTTAGGCAATTTACCCGCCACAATTGAAATAAAAATAATATTATCAATACCCAGTACAATTTCTAAAAAACTAAGGGTGAGCAGGCTTATCCATATCGCAGGATTGGTAAAATCGGGAACAATAAAATCCATAGTTGAAGTGTTGAGTAGTTTGGGTTGTAAAAATATTTTAGCTTGAAACGATTTTCAGCTTTCTCTTTTTGATCTTTTCAGAAATAATTTTAATAAAGACCGGCGCAGTGGTTAATACCACAATTCCCAAAATAATTTTATCAAGATTGTTTTTCACCCATTCATTTTCACCTAATAAAAACCCGGCGCTTACAATAGATATTACCCACAAAAAACTTCCGGTAACATTATAAAATGAAAATTTTGCAGGGCGCATTTTAACCATACCGGCTACTATAGGCGCAAAAGTGCGCACTATGGGTAAAAACCGGGCCAGCACAATAGCTCCACCGCCTTTTTTATCATAAAATTCCCTGGCCTGTATTAAATACTTTTTCTTAAAAAACCAGCTGTCCTTTCTGCTAAATAAAAGGGTTTCTGACTTATGGCCCAGCCAATAGCCCACATAATTTCCCAAAGTGCCGGCGGTTGCAATTAAAACGATCCAATATATCAAATTCAACAAAGGCAGGTCAAAAGTTGTTGGGGCATTGGCTATAACCATTCCGGCAATAAATAACAATGAATCCCCGGGAAGAAAAAAACCAAAGGGAAAACCGGTTTCAATAAATACGATAAGTACAACGATGTACAGGCCGCCGTTTTCCATAATCCACTCCGGGTTGGTGAGATGCGAAAAAAATTCTATAATCTCTTGCATGGTAAATTCTAAATTTTATAAAATGAATTACTGAGACAGGTATCATCAGTCAAAATCAAAGAAATCGTTTAAAAAAGATTTCTTTTTATAAGGCTTTTGCAGTTTATAGCCGGGGTGATGCCTGTTTTCCTCATAACCCTGCCTGGAATCAAAAGTTGAATTGGACGAGGAAGCCGTAATTTGTGAAGCAAATTCGAGCATTTTATCTAACTCACCTTTATCGAGCCATACACCACGGCAGGTTGGACAATAGTCAATTTCAATATTATTTCTATGCGTCATTAAGAGTGTTTCATTACAATTTGGGCATTTCATTGTTTAATGTATTTAATTTTTAAAAATAAATTCAAAGGTTTGCTAATCAGCAACTCTATAAAAAAGAGAAATTACAAAAGCATTTGCAAGTAGGCGATATACCTAAAACAGGTGGAAGAGAGAAAGAAAATGATAATAAACAGGCCTGCGCCAAAAGGCATCCTGTTGTAAAGAGGTTGAAATAATTTCTTTAACCGGTATAACAGGAAATTTTTCCCGGGCTGAACTTAGATTTTCCTTTACGGTGTGTTTTGAACCTCTTTGTTCAAACCGGTGTGTAGAAACTTCATACAACCGTATGTTTTCTTCCGGGTCGCTACTATTGCCGGGGTTGGGGATGCAGGAATGGTTCCCAGGGTTAAAGCAAAGAGAAGAAGCAGGATGAAAAGCGGCCACCGTAAACAGGCTGTTGAGAAACAGAAAAACAAACACGATCAGTGTCTGAAATCCAACCCGGTTTTGTTGTAATCGCTTCATCCAAAAAATATCCTAAAATGGATGGCAAAAATAATAGAAAAAAGGCATTTACCTGTTATTATTCTCTTAAAGCAAGGCCAATTGAGAAAAATACTGAAGATTACCCAGATTGGGCTTTTAAAAAATAACGCTTTGCCGAAACTGCAATGGGCAATCCAATACAAATAATCAATATTCCTATTGCAATCAATACCCGGCTAAATATAAATGCACCCTGCTCCACCCTGCTTAAGGGCATTACAGCAAGATTGGTAACCACCCATGCCACAAGCGCTATTAACACAGCATTCACCAGGATGCTGTGATGCAAAAACTTTAACCTTGGAAAAAGAACAAAAAATAATGCGGTACAGGAAAAGGCAATCATAAAATGAAAAAACAAACCTATGGCCATTGTGGCATAGCCACCGGAAAAAGCCTCTTCACCCAAAACCCCACTGGCAATGTATTGTAAAACAATACCGGGTGAAGTTTTGTTTCTTAAATAACTATTGAGAAAAGCGGCTAAAATATCTAATGATCCCGCCCATAAAGTTGCTTTGAAAATTTGTTTCCACATATTGAAAATAAGTTGCCCAGGCGAAAAATGTGCGTACCCAGGTTGTTTAATTCAATATTATGGACTTAAATAACAAACCATCTGCTGCATTTATAAAAAAAAAATTCAACCGTACCCGTCCATAAAAAAGTATAACGAGGCAGCAAGTTTTTTTATTTTATGGTTTTGAGATGAGCAAATAATTCATCAAACAGTGAATTATACTCATCCGGGATCGTACTGATGGATACGGGGATTGCTTTGGCATCGCCTTCCCTGGAAAGAA
>JAFDZZ010000126.1:0-597 GCA_018266715.1 Bacteroidota bacterium | reverse complement strand
ATAACTAAAGCCGTCTTTTACCTGCCTGTTTTTTTTTGCGGCCTTAACAGATATTTTTTTTAAGAGCTGCTTATAATCTTTCTCTGAAATATCAAAACTTATTTCTGCCTTCCTGGCTTTTCCAATAAAGCCGCCGGTTTCTAAAAGCGTTATTTTCATGTTGTAAACTTACTTTACTTCCGCCTCATCCCATCCTTTTGTTACCGCTTTTACTTCTTTACTGCCAGCGCCAAATAAACTTTTGGCTTTTGCAATTGTTGCTTTTCGGGCGTCTTTAAAGGTAGCGCTTTTCTTCAGCGCCTTTTTATCCGTAAGGGCTGCGTACCAAATAGCCCCGGCTTTTTCCCAGGCATTACCGGCCATTTCGTAGGCAGCTACATAAAACGCATGATTGGGAATGCCACTATTATAATGAACGCCTCCATCGTCATCGGTCATTTTAATATAATTGCTCATTACGGCCGGTTGTGGGTCATCTCCCAGTTCCGGATGGTTCTTATAAGCCGTACCGGGCGCTTTCATAGATCGTAAAGCATATTTTTTGCCGAGTAAAATTTTATCGCCAATAAGCCAGTTTGATTTTCGGGCCGATGTGTT
>JAFDZZ010000125.1 GCA_018266715.1 Bacteroidota bacterium | reverse complement strand
TCAGAAAATCAAAAACTTTCTGAATGGCAGGGCTTTTACACTTTTTCGCAGCGATTTGGCAAAGGTTATTTATCAAAATATAGACAAAGATGTTGAAATAATTTTTGGCGACACCATTACCAAAATAGACCAAAACGAACAAGAAATTTCTGTATCGTTTAAAAACGGTACAACCAGAAATTTTGACTTGCTTGTAGGTGCAGATGGTTTGCACTCTAATGTGCGCAAGTTAGTTTTCGGCAACGAATCGCAGTTTGAAAAATATTACGGCTATTATACTTCATCATTTACAATTGATAATTTTTCGATAGGAAACAATGCTTTTTCAATGTATAATGTGCCGTATAAGCAAGTAGCTGTTTTTTCAAAAAGCGGAAACAGTACCACTACTTTTTTCATTTTTGCATCGCCTGAAAAGCTATCCTATCAACATTACGACATTGAAAGGCAAAAGCAAATTTTAAAATCGGAATTTGAAAATTGTGGTTGGAAATGCCCCGAATTGCTTTCTAAAATTGACTCAACGACAGACTTTTATTTTGATTACGTTAGTCAAATAAAAATGGATAATTGGTATAAAGGCAGAGTTGCTTTGGTGGGCGATGCAGGCTATTGTCCATCATTATTATCAGGCAAAGGTTCTACACTTGCAATGGTTGGCGCCTACATACTTGCAGGAGAATTGAAACAGGCAAACGGAAATTATAAAACTGCTTTTGAACGATACGAAATTTTGTTCAAACCTTTTATGGTGAAAAAGCAAAAATCTGCCCAATCTTTTGCCAAATCATTTGTTCCTAAAAGCAATTTTGGTATTTGGCTGAGAAATAAACTTTTTAAACTTATGTCTTCGTCAATCTTCTCAAAATTATTTATTAACCAATTTAAGGACAGCGAACTAAAACTAAAAGAATACTAATTGACAACAAAAAACAAATATACGGCTGCTAACAAACAGTTTGCCGCAATGGCTGGTTAACGGCTTCGTTAGAACAGTTTTTACTAAATTTACGCTCACGTCTTCGATTGACGTTTAGTGGTGAAAATCAGCCACTGCGGCAAGCTGCCAGACGTTATAGCCAATGGTAAGACGACACTCCGAACATTGAACAGACGACCAAAACATAAAGAGAAAGCAAACCATTTTGACAATTATACAACGAGCAAGCCAATCTCGAATGCTTTCGGGACCGACCCTTCTGTATTTTTTATTTTTCCCAACGCACTTTTTTTAATTCAAATAAGCGAAGCGATTCACGAACACCGCTGAAAGAAAAATTAAGCAAATGAGTAATTTTATTCCCACCTCTCAAGTGGCACATTTGGTTTTGTCCGACACATAAGCCAACACTTCACAAAACCAAAAGAGCCACTTTTTTTCCACTCACAGGATTGAGTAAACAGTAAATCAAAACTTTTTTTGAATTTAATTTGCCCAATAAAAAATTAGTTTCTATTTTTGCGAGTGAATACTAACTAACATAAAAATAAATTAGACAAGTATGCAAGAATTTACAGACAGACAAATAGAAATAATGGAAGCGGCTACCAACCGTATTTCAAAATATGGTATTCAGAATCTGACAATTAAGACATTGGCAGAAGATATAGGTTTGTCCGAGCCTGCATTGTACAGACATTTCAAAAGCAAAAATGAAATTTTATTGAGCTTGCTGGAATATTTTAAAAAAGAAATGAAAAATCGTATTCAGTCTATTTCATTTAAACCGACTGATACAAGTGCTGATGAATTAAGAGCAATTTTTAATTCCCAGCTACAAACTTTTACAAACAAACCGGCAATAGTGAGTGTTATTTTTGCAGAAAGCATTTTCCATTTTGATGAAAGTTTGAGTAATAAAGTAGCTGAAATTATGGATATGATGCAAGATTATGTTTCTAAAAACATCAAACAAGGGCAAGAACAAGGTCAATACAATAAATTGATTGGAGCTTCTACCTTGACCACCATAATTATTGGAGGAATGAGAATGACCGTGCTGAAATGGAAATTATCAGGACATAAATCAAATCTTGTCAAGGACGGGAAAACGGTCTTAGATGGAATATTGAAAATGATTGAAAAAAATTAAAAATTACGAATTAAAAATTAGAAATATGAAGAAAGTTTTTGTTTTAGGAATTAGCATTTTGTTTTTGTGGAGTTGTAATAATACCACCGAAAAATCAACGGAAAAGCAGGCAACAGAAAACCACGAAGAACATCAACACGATGAAAGTTCTGAAGCTATTGAACTCAACAATGGGGAGAAATGGTTGGTGAATGAAGAAATGAAGCCATTTGTGATGAAAGGCGAAGAATTGGTAAATGCTTATATCCAAAATAATCACACAGATTATAAAGCATTAGCTCAACAGGTAAAAGACCAAAACAGCCAGCTCATAAAAAGCTGCACAATGGACGGAAAAAGCCACGATGAACTGCACAAATGGCTGCATCCGCACCTTGAAATTGTGAAAGCATTAGAAGATGAAGCAGATGCTTCAAAAGCAAATGAAATTGTTTTGCAACTACAACATTCATATCAGCAATATCATCATTATTTTAATTGAAAATTGTAATTTTGTATCCATGAAGCGTACCATTGCCATATTCTTTTTATTCACCTTTCTTTCTGCAAATACCATGTTTGGAGAGGTGATAAAATTGCCGGCATTGATACAACATTATTTGGAGCATGAGGACTTGCAAGGCGATATTTCTTTCATTAATTTTTTAAAAGAACACTATACCAATCCAAGCTCTCATCCCGATATTCCGCATCACCATCACGATAATCTTCCTTTAAAAACACTCACAGCTCATTCAACATCGCTTGTAGTACCTATTCCAACTTTTAATGTAGTTAGTACAGCTTTTATTGAAAGTATTCAATCTGCAATTCCTCTTTATCAGGAAGGGAATTTTATCAATAACTACCTCAGCCAAATCTGGCAACCACCCCGCTTGGGTTAATCATTTTTTATTGAAGGAGGCTAATATGCCTTTCTATTGTTGCGCCTGAATTTCGGGCAAGTTTCAAAATTTAATTTAATGATTAATTCAAAAAATATGCTTAATAAAATCATTGAGTTTTCCGTAAGGAATAAACTCATCATAGGGCTGTTTACGGCTGCCCTTGTCATTTTTGGTGTGTATGAAACCACCAAACTGCCTATTGATGCCGTTCCCGATATTACCAATAATCAGGTGCAAGTAATCACCGTGGCTCCTGCTTTGGGAGCTACCGACATTGAGCGATTGGTTACATTCCCTATTGAACAAGCGAGCAGTAATATTGCCGGTATTCACGAAATCAGGAGTTTTTCTCGGTTTGGCTTGTCCTTAGTTACTATTGTTTTTGACGATAATATAGATGTGTATTGGGCGAGGCAACAGGTAAGCGAAAGATTGCAATCTGTAAAAGATGAAATTCCGGAAGGTGTTGGCAATCCTGAATTAGGACCTATTTCCACCGGATTGGGTGAAATTTATCAATATATGGTTCGGACAAAATCGGGTTTTGAAAATAAATATGATGTGACTGAACTACGCACGATTCAGGATTGGATTGTAAGAAGACAATTATTGGGGGTAAAAGGCGTGGCAGAAGTCAGCAGTTTTGGTGGCAAGCTAAAGCAATATGAAATTGCGGTGAATGCTCAAAAGTTACAATCCTTTAATCTCACTATCAATGATATTTTTCAGGCTTTGGAAAACAACAATCAAAATACAGGAGGAGCTTATATTGAAAAAGGTCCGACTGTTTTATTTATCCGAAGCGAGGGGTTGATTGGAAACAAAGAGGATATTGAAAATATTGCCGTAAAATCTACTTCAGATGGGATTCCTGTTTTGCTGAAAGATGTAGCTACATTGAATATCGGCTATGCTACTCGTTTTGGAGCAATGACCTATAACGATGAAGGCGAAGTAGCCGGAGCCATAGTAATGATGTTGAAAGGAGCGAATAGCAATGATGTCATCAAAAATGTGAAAGAAAGAATTGCACTCATCGAAAAAACATTGCCCGAAGGTGTCGTGATAGAACCTTTTTTAGACAGAACTAAAATGGTCAACAATGCCATTCGGACTATTGAAACCAATTTGGCAGAAGGTGCTTTGATAGTCATTTTTGTGCTGGTGTTGTTCTTGGGTAATTTAAGAGCCGGATTGTTGGTAGCATCTGTTATTCCTCTTTCTATGCTCTTTGCCATCATTATGATGAATGTTTTTGGCGTGAGCGGCAATTTGATGAGCTTGGGAGCTTTGGATTTCGGTTTGATTGTAGATGGTGCAGTGATTATTGTCGAAGCCGTTTTGCATCAGTTGCATCACGGTAAAAAATATGAAATCTTGCCCAAAATCAGTCAATCGGAAATGAACAAAGAAGTTCAAAGTTCAGCATCTAAAATGGTGAATAGTGCTGTATTCGGTCAGATAATTATTTTGATTGTTTACTTGCCTATTTTCAGTTTACAAGGTATCGAGGGTAAAATGTTTAAACCGATGGCGCAAACAGTTTCTTTTGCGTTGATTGGGGCTTTTATTCTTTCGCTCACTTATATCCCAATGATGAGTGCCTTGGTATTGAGTAAAAAACTGAAACACAAACCCAATCTGTCGGACAGAGTGATGGATAAAATTGCCAACGCACATCAAA
>JAFDZZ010000124.1 GCA_018266715.1 Bacteroidota bacterium | reverse complement strand
CGGCCAGCATTATCAACAACCTGGGTGCATCCAGCCTTGTGCTGCTGGATGAAATTGGCCGGGGTACTTCCACTTATGATGGTATTTCCATAGCCTGGAGTATTGCAGAATATATTCACCAATCGCCGCAAAAACCCAAAACCCTTTTTGCCACACATTACCATGAACTGAATGAATTAGAGAACCGTTTTGAACGCATAAAAAATTATCATATCACCAATAAAGAAGCCGGCAATAAAATCATTTTTCTCCGCAAGCTTGCACCGGGCGGCAGCTTGCATAGCTTTGGCATTCATGTGGCCCGTATGGCCGGCATGCCACCGGCTTTAATAGAAAGAGCCAATAATGTACTGGCCGAACTGGAAGAAAAAAACAAAACCAATGGAACGATTAAAGACCGGATAAAAGATATTACCCTACCCAAAATGCAATTGAGCATTTTTGATGCCCAATCCCAAACCTTTGAAGAAATAAGGCTACTATTGGAAAGTACGGATATTAACCGCCTCACACCTGTTGAAGCCTTGTTAAAACTTCAGGAAATAAAGAATAAAATTCAATAAGGCACAAAACTGTATTTATTTTGTGCAACAAAATCCATAATAGTTTGGTCTGTATATACTAAAGGCAGGATTTTTGCAGTTTACATTCTTATGCTAAAAAAGCTACTTCTACTTCTTATTTTACTCTTTACCATTTACCAATTTTCTATTGGCCAGCCCTGCACTAGCATTGGCCAAACGCCGGCAACGGCTTTTCCCGTATGTGGCACAACAGTATTTCAGCAATCCACCGTGCCATTTTGCAGTACCAACAACCTTTTTGTACCGGGCTGCAGCGGAGATGGCGCCGATTATGAAAATAAAAACCCATACTGGTACAAATTTACCTGTTATGCCAGCGGCACTTTAGGCTTTTTAATAACACCCAATGATGCCAATGATGATTACGACTGGCAGCTTTATGATATTACCGGCTTATCGCCTAATGCTGTTTTTTCCAATCACAACATTATCGTTGCGGGTAACTGGGCCGGTACTTATGGGCCTACGGGGGCTTCGGCATCGGGTGTTAACGGCATTCAATGTGCCAGCGTACCAGCCGACAACATGCCCACATTTGCACAAATGCCCAATTTAATACAGGGCCATGAATATATCTTACTCATCAGCCATTTTACCAATACCCAAAGTGGATACGCTTTATCTTTTGGAGGCGGCACGGCAAATATCACCGATCCCAAGTTACCCAAATTACTCACCGCAACAGCGCCCTGCGATGGTAGTAAAATATCGGTAAAAGCCAATAAAAAATTACGATGCAATTCTTTAGCAACTAACGGGTCTGATTTCAATATTAATGTTGCCGGTGTAAATGTAATTGCGGCCTCCTCGGCACAATGCAGCCCCGGGTTTGATTTTGATGAATTTATTGTAACCCTCAGCGGCCCATTGCCCCCCGGTATCCACAAGCTTTTTATCAAACAGGGTACAGACGGAAACAGCCTGCTGGATATTTGCGGCCATGAAATCCCCACCGGGGACAGTGTGGAATTTGAAGTTTTCCCCCTGGTACCCACTCCCCTGGACAGTATTACCAAACCCGGTTGCTCCCCAACCACTATAGAGTTGGTTTTTGAAAAAGGCATTCAATGCAGCAGCATTGCTGCAAGTGGAACTGATTTTATAATTAGCGGGCCATCGCCTGTAAACATTATCTCTGCCGCAGGTGGTAATTGTGTAAACGGCCTTAGCAATACCATACTGCTTGAATTGTCGGCACCAATCCAAAGCGGTGGCGTTTATACCGTAACCATTCAAAATGGCTCCGATGGCAATACTATTTTAAATGAATGTGGCGTTGCCACTTTATTAAATGAAAGTGCAACCTTTGTTGCCGCCGATACGGTAAATGCCGGCTTTGGTTTTTCCATCAATTATGGTTGTACCAAAAACACGGTTCAGTATTTTCATAACGGTAACCACAACGTTAACTCCTGGCAATGGACTTTTGATAACACCGGTGTATCGAACCAGCAAAACCCGGCAGTGGATTATTATGAATTTACCAACCACAATATCCAATTGATTGTATCCAATGGCACCTGCACCGATACAGCCCAACTGAATTTACCTTTTGCCAATTATATAAAAGCCGATTTTGAAGCTACGGCATTAGTTTGCCCCAATGAACCGGTTACGCTAAAAAATAATACACAAAGCAACAGCGCTATTACCAACTGGCAGTGGACGTTTGACAACAGCAGCAACAGCTCTTTACCCAATCCCCCTCCTATTTTATTTACCAATGGTTTTCGTAACACGGTTATTGAAAAACCGATTCGGCTTATTGCCACAAATTCTTTTGGCTGCAAAGACACGGCGGTAAAATATGTAAAAGTGGTCAACAATTGTTTTATTGCCGTACCGGCGGCATTTACGCCAAACGGAGATGGGCTGAATGATTATTTTTATCCATTAAACGCTTATAAAGCCATTAACCTGCGATTTTATGTGTACAATCGCTTTGGACAATTAGTGTTTTATACCAACAACTGGCAACAGCGCTGGGATGGCCGTTTTAAAGGGACAGATGCCGATGCCGGCACTTATGTATGGATGCTCTACTATACCCATTCCGATACCGGGAAACAGGTAGATCAAAAAGGTACCGTTGTATTAATCAGGTAATCGCTTTTACGCCTCATTATTTTTTTTACATTTCACGCTTAGATCAAATCACTTAAATTTGTTTATACCAAAATGGCAAATTTTATGGATCATAAACCTGTTTACTATGGCGAGTACCTTCAACTGAATAAAATTCTTAATGCGCAGGAGCCGGAAAGTGGAAAAGACGGCAAAACAATGGCTCATGATGAAATGCTTTTTATCATCATTCACCAATCGTATGAGCTATGGTTTAAGCAGCTGTTATTTGAAGTAAATTCCATAATTGACATCATGGATAAACCCCGGGTAAATGATAATTCCGGCGATATGCAGGCTGTGGTACACCGGCTCAGCAGGGTTATTGTTATTTTACGGATGCTGGTGCAAAAAATAGATATTCTTGATACCATGACGCCGATGGATTTTCTTGATTTTCGGGATATGTTAAGGCCTGCATCGGGTTTCCAAAGCTGGCAGTTTAAAGTGTTGGAAGCCAGGCTGGGCCTAAAATTCGACAGCCGTTACGGACAACAATATTATTTATCACAGCTCCATCAAAACGAAATCAATATTATTAAAGATGCCGAAAAAGGCAAGTCGGTAGTTCAACTGCTCAATAGCTGGCTGGAACGGATGCCTTTTGCCGAAGACAAAAAATACTGGCCCGGTGAAGCAACGTACTGGACGGAATATGAAAAAATATTTACCGGGAGTTTATCTGAAGCCGAAAAAAACAATGCAGCCTTTTTTAAACAATATTTATTTAGTGATGAGCAACCTGCCGAAAGATCATTAAGCTCCAAAGCCTGCCGTTCTGCGCTTTTTATTATGTTATACCGGGGCTACCCTATGCTGGAACTTCCTTTTCAGCTATTGAATTCTTTATTGGAAATAGATCATCAATTAGGGAACTGGCGTTACCGGCACATCAATATGGTGCGCCGGATGATTGGTACAAGAATTGGTACCGGCGGCAGTACCGGGGCCGACTACCTGCAAGGCGCCATGAACAAGCACTATATCTTTAAAGAAATTTCTCAAATTGGCAGCTTTTTAATTGAAAGGAAAAAACTGCCTGCATTAAACGAAAAACTGGCTAAAGACCTCGGTTATAGCTTTTGACCGTATTTGAAATTTAGCTTACAGGTAAGCGGTTGCCGGTATTTTGCTATTTAAATTAATTCTTTAATTTTTTGCACTACGGCATCCACTTCCTCTTTTTTATTGTGTTTGCTAAAACTAAAACGTACGGTTACCCTGTTGGGGTTATTATTAATTGCCCTAATTACATGACTACCCTGCTCTGCGCCGGAGGTGCAGGCGCTTCCGCCGCTGGCGCAAATATTATTAATATCCAGGTTAAATAAAATCATTTCCGATTTTTCGGTTTTGGGAAGGCTCACGCTAAGTACGGTGTATAAACTATTACCCAGTACATCGCCGTTAAACCCTACACCCGGAATATGTTTTTTGAGCTCTTCATACATATAGTATTTTAAGGTGCCGATATAAGCGCTGTCTTCTTCATAATTTTTAGTGGCCGTTTCCAGCGCTTTGGCAAATCCCACTATGCCATAAAGGTTTTCGGTGCCGGCACGCATATTGCGCTCCTGGCTGCCACCGTGTATAAAAGGTTTTATGCGGATGTTTTCGTTGATATACAATAAGCCCACTCCTTTAGGGCCATGAAATTTATGTGCCGCACCGGTGATAAAATGTACGGCAGTATTTCTTAAATCCAGTGGAAAATGACCTACCGTTTGAACCGTATCACTATGAAAAATGGCATTGTATAATTTGCAAATCCGGCCTACTTCATGAATGTCAATCATATTGCCAATTTCGTTATTGGCGTGCATCAGGGAAACCAGCGTTTTTTCTTCGGAAGCAGCTAATAATTTTTCCAGGTCTTCCAAATCAATATGTCCATTTGGCAACAGTTTTACATAGCTCACTTTTACCAAATCCAGTGCATCCAAATGTTCAACAGTATGCGTTACGGCATGGTGTTCAATATGTGAAGAAATGATGTGCCGGCAGCCCAAATCCCTGATGGAAGTTTGAATGGCCGTATTGTTACTTTCTGTTCCGCCACTGGTAAAAAATATTTCTGCCGGGTGGGCGTTTAAAATTTTGGCTACGGATTTACGGGCCGCTTCAATGCCAATTTTAGACTCCCGGCCATAAGAATATATGGAAGATGGATTGCCAAACTTACCCGTTAAAAACGGCATCATGGCATCCAGCACTTCGGCATCGAGTTGAGTGGTAGCCGCATTGTCAAAATAAATTCGTTCCATTTCAATTGCCTCTTTATTTAAAAAAATTTTTATAGAGCTTCCTGGATATCCTTCACCAGTTTTTTGGCAATATTATTTGCCGTGGTTTCAAAATTACTTTCTGAATACACCCTGATGATGGGCTCGGTATTACTGGTTCGCAGGTGTACCCAGTCATTTTCAAACTCTATCTTTAAGCCATCTTCGGTATTCATCGGTTGGGCTTTGTATTTCTCTTTAATCTTTGCAAACAATTCCTGTACATCAATATCTTTTTCCAACTGAATTTTATTTTTGCTGATGAAGTAATCGGGATAGGTATTGCGTAATTGTTTTATACTTTTTTTACTTTTTGCCAAATGTGTTAAAAACAAAGCAATGCCAATTAAGGCATCTCTTCCGTAATGAAAATCAGGTACAATAATACCGCCGTTACCTTCACCGCCGATTACAGCCCGTGTAGCTTTCATTTTTTGCACCACATTCACCTCACCAACGGCGCTTGGGTTATAAACGCCACCATGCTTTAGGGTAATTTCTTTAAGGGCCTTAGTGCTGCTCATATTGCTCACCGTATTTCCATTTCTCCGGCTCAGCACATAATCACTTACGGCCACCAGGGTATATTCTTCACCAAACATGCTGCCGTCTTCGCATACAAAGCAAAGCCGGTCCACATCGGGGTCTACGGCAATACCCAGATCGGCTTTTTGCGCTACCACTTCCCTGCTCAATGCTGTAAGGTTTTCAGGCAAGGGCTCGGGGTTATGCGAAAAATTTCCGTTTACGTCATCAAAAATCAATTTAAAATTTGCAACACCCAGCGCCTTAAATAATTTTGGCAAAGCCAAAGCGCCGGTACTGTTTACCACATCGGCCACAATAGAGAAATGGGCAGCCTTTATAGCTTTCACATCTACCAAAGCGTAATTTGCAACGGCTTCAATATGCCGGTCTATTGTAGTTTGATCCACAACCACGGTTCCCAAAGCTTCCACATCAGAAAATGAAAAATGTTCTTTTTCCGCAAGTTCCAAAATCCTGCTTCCGTCATCGGCGCTGATAAATTCGCCCCGGCTATTTAATAATTTTAAGGCATTCCATTCTTTTGGATTATGGCTGGCCGTGAGAATAATACCCCCATCGGCTTTTAAAAAAACTACAGCCATTTCTACCGTTGGTGTGGTACTAAAATCCGTATCTATTACATCAATACCCAATGCAGTAAGGGTGGACATTACCAGGCTTTTCACCATTGCGCCGCTCATTCTTCCATCTCTTCCAATAACAACCGTACATTTTTCTTTTGATTTATTGACGGTTTTAATCCAGGTTCCGTAAGCGGCAGAAAATTTCACAATATCCAGTGGGGTAAGGTTTTCGCCGGGCCGGCCTCCAATGGTTCCTCTTATACCCGAAATGCTTTTAATAAGCGGCATGAATACGTTATTTTGGAATGCAAATATATAAAGAAAATAAAGAAGCTATGGGAAGCCCCGCCGGGCCATGGTTATCTACTTTTGGTTGGGGTTATGAAACAACATCCACCGTGCCGTTTCATAAAGTGCAGAAGAGAGTTGAGACAAATGCTTTTTTACAGAATCCTTTTGGGCCAGGGTTAAAACCAACGAATCGTTGGTGGATGGCACCAATTCTTCTTTTTGCATATGGATGTTTTTACGGTAATAGAAATGATCATTTACAATTCCAATCCATCCGGCGGCATGGTAAATGGTAAAAGCAGCATTTTCCTTTTTGTTACCGTTTAACAAATTTCGTCCTAATGTAGAATTTACATAAGGCTGTTGCAGCATACCTGCAATAGTAGGCAACACATCTATTTGAGATACCGTTTCACTCCGGGTTTGCGGATTGAGTAAATGTGGCGCATAAAATAGTAAGGGCACATGTTCTTCGCTAAGCCGTTGCTCGTTCCATGCTTTGGGATAGGCAAAACCGGCATTGCCTTCTACGCCATGATCGCCAATAAAAACAAAGATGGTATTGTTAAAATAAGGTTCCTTTTTAGCTGCTTCTATAAAGTTCTTAAAGCAATAATCGGTATAGGCAAATGCATTATACTCTTTGGCAGACTCAAAACCATATTTACTGAGCGTATCATTGGGTATCATTCTTTGGATAAATCCTGAATCTTCTTCCGGAATTTTGAAGGGCCGGTGGTTGTCGGCCGTTTGAATGATACTAAAAAAGGGCTCCTGTTGCTTTGCCATTACAGCATTGGCCTGTAAGAAAAGATTTTTATCGCTTATGCCCCATACATTTACAATGGGCGCTTTGTAGCTGCCTTCTTCATAAATTTTTACATTATGTATATTGCGAATAAGGCCCGAAAAGTTATTAAACTGGCTCCTTCCCCCAATAAAATAAAATTTTTTATAGCCTTCAAAATCATTAATAATGGTTCGTTGGTTTACGGCTTCGGGAATACGGGTGGCAAACTTGCTGAGCTGCACATCGGGGATACCGGTTATGGTTGCAAATACGCCCCTTGCCGTACCAAAGGTGGGTGTAAAGCACCGGTTAAAAAAGATCCCCTCTTTACACAGCTCATTAAAATACGGGGTGGGGTTTAGCGGGTTGCCGCTCATGCTGCTTTTATACATGCTAAAGCTTTCGCAAATTACCAGCACAATATTGGGCTGACTTTCCAAAGCTTTACTCCCCGGCTGAACAATGCGGGTGTAGCTTTTGGCATCTTCATTAAGACCCAAAAAATTTTTAATTACCGGGAAGTACTTTGCCGCATCGTTATGCAAGTTGGGCTTACGCATGCCTAAAGTGGCAAAAAAATTCTGCAATGGGTTCAAGGCCAGGTTACTTTTAAATTCATCATTTAACTTAAAGGCCCTGAACATATTTATAGGTTGCAGGGAAAAAATACCATATAAAAACCAGGCCTGTAAAAGCAGGGCGGCTAAATGCCAGCGCCGTTTAAAAGAAAATTTATGAATATGGGTATTGCGTTCTTCTACGCTCACATGCAGTCGCCTAAACATCCATGCCATCATTAAAACAGCGCCACCAATTGCTAAAAATATCCAAACCACCGGGTAACTCTGCCATACCATTTGAATACTTTCTTTGGGATCTTCTGCAAAAATCAGGGCATCGGCATTTAAACGGGCATTTACATAAGCAAACTGTCCAAAATCAGCACCATAAAAAAACAGCACCAGCAGCGTAATAATGCTCAGGTACAAGGTCCATATCCGTTTGTTTTTTTCACTATAAAAGGGCGTAAACCTTGCGGAGAGAGAGAGTACCGATATGGGTAATAATATTATGGCAATCCACCTTAAATCATATTTTAACCCCAGCCAAAAAGAAGGAAATAATTCAGTAATTTTAATATCGGTTGGTTTAAAGAAAATAACCGTGGCTACCCGGAAAGCGGTAAAAATGACGAGGTAAATTAAAAAGAGCTTTACCAGCCATTGTATTGTTTTG
>JAFDZZ010000123.1 GCA_018266715.1 Bacteroidota bacterium | reverse complement strand
ACTGGCAGTATGAATTTAATCATGTAG
This sequence comes from Bacteroidota bacterium, assembly GCA_018266715.1. Lineage (GTDB taxonomy): Bacteria > Bacteroidota > Bacteroidia > Chitinophagales > Chitinophagaceae > Ferruginibacter. The sequence goes on along the minus strand of JAFDZZ010000123.1, from coordinate 8,755 downwards.
GATTAAAAGACGGCGACAGCATTAAAGTGGGCAACCTTACATTGGCCGTAATGCATACCCCCGGCCATACCCCTGAAAGTATTTCTTTTGTATTGACCGATCACCCGGCCAGCAATGAACCGGTGATGGTTTTTACCGGTGATTTTGTATTTGTAGGGGATATTGGCCGGCCTGACTTGTTAGAAAAAGCAGCGGGTATAAAAGGCACCAAAGAAATTGGAGCCAAACAAATGTATCATTCCTTAAATAAATTTTTAGCGCTTCCGGATTATGTACAGGTATGGTCGGCACATGGCGCAGGGTCTGCCTGTGGTAAAGCTTTGGGTGCCGTACATTGCTCCACTGTGGGCTATGAAAAAATTCGTAACTGGGCATTTCAGTTTGCCAACCGGGAGCAGGCATTTGTTGAAACGCTTTTATCCGATCAGCCCGAACCGCCAAAATATTTTGCCATGATGAAACATTTGAATAAAGTGAACCGCAGGCTATTGGTGGAAGTTCCAAAACATGCCCGGTTAACTAAAGAAGAGTTTTTATCCGCATATAAAAATGGCCTTAAGATTATTGACACCCGAAATAAAGTGGAATTTGCCAAAGGGTTTATACCCGGGAGCATCAATATTCAAGGCAATAACTCTTTTTCTACCTGGGCCGGCTGGTTACTCAATTACCAGGAGCAATTTGTGCTTATTGCAGATGAAAACCAAATGGAAGATATTACCCGGAAACTGATGAGGATTGGGCTTGACAATGTGTTTGGCTATATTTCCAACATACATGAAATGGGCATTGAATTACAAATGGTGGACAACATCAGCCTTGATGAATTTAAATCTTACATGAGCCAGGGCCCTGTACAAATTGTAGATGTTCGGGGGTTAACTGAATTTAATGCGGCACATTTAGAAAATGCCCATCATGTTTTCCTCGGTACTTTGCAGGAAAATCTTGACAAAATAAACCGGGACAAAACCGTAGTTATTCACTGCCAGGCAGGCGACCGCTCCTCTATTGCATATTCATTACTTAAAAACAATGGATTTAAAAATATAAAAAACTATAGTGGCGGTATGAAGGAATGGCAGGCAGCCAAAGGAAAAACCATCGCCTGCAACACAACAACCTGTACAAATAATTAATTAAAAAATGGGACTCTTATCAGCAATATTTGGCCAAAAAGATAATGCTAATCTCATCAAAGCAATTCAGCAAGACGCTATTTTGATAGATGTTCGATCGGCTCATGAATTTTCATCCGGTTCCGTAAACGGTGCAATTAATATTCCGGTAGAAAAAATTACGGCACAATTAAATACGTTAAATAACAACACCCGGATCATTGTGTTTTGCCAGAGTGGCGTACGCAGCAAAATGGCTCAAAGCCTCTTGGAAAAAAACGGTTTTAAGAATGTACTCAACGGAGGATCCTGGCAAAATGTAAAAAAATTAACCCATGAATAATCCTCAAGAAGAAATTCAGTGCTGCATCACTCAATGTGATCAACCCCTGGACAGTAACTATTGGGAAGCGCAATGGCAAAACAAAACCACCGGCTGGAATATAGGCCATGCAGCTCCGGTCATTACCCAATACATGGCCCAATATGAAAATAAAAATGCGGCCATTCTTATTCCCGGTTGCGGCAATGCCTATGAGGCTGAATTTCTTTTAGCCAATGGATTTACAAATATTACGCTTATGGATATAGCGCCAAAAGCAGTGGAACTATTGCAAAATAAATTTAAAGGCAGAACTGAGGTAACTGTTTTGTGTGAAGATTATTTTCATCATAACGGCAACTACGATTTAATCATTGAACAAACCTTTTTTTGTGCTATACCCCCGGCAAGAAGAAAAGAATATGCTGAAAAAGCCGCTGCGCTCCTCAATCAAAAGGGCAAAATCATTGGCGTGTTATTTGACAAAAAATTTGACAAGCCAGGCCCTCCTTTTGGCGGCTGCCCTTGTGAATACAAGCCGGTATTTGAACCGCATTTTCATATTGCAAAAATGGAGGAATGTTACAATAGCATTGCAGCAAGGGCCGGCTCAGAAGTATTTATACAACTGGTAAAGAAATAAACATGAAATCCTATTTTAGCAATTGGAACTTAATGCGCTTACTTAGGTTGGCCGCCGGTATTTTTATCCTCATCCAGGGCTTACAAGTTCATGAATGGATATTTATTATTGCCGGGTTATGGTTTACACTAATGCCTTTGCTCAACATAGGCTGTTGCGGATCGGCTTCCTGCAATACCCCGATGAAACAATGGAAAAATAAAAATGACCGGGAAAACTTTGAAAACATAAAAAACAAAACCTGCTGAAATAAGTAAATTATAAAAAATGAACTTTCTTAAAAAGAATATCTTATTGGTTATGGGCGTTTCCCTTGGAGCATTGGCCGGGTTTTTATATTGGAAATTTATAGGCTGCAGTTCCGGCACCTGCGCCATTACCTCCAATCCTTATAATAGCACCATTTACGGAGCCGCTATGGGCGGGCTTTTATTTTCAATTTTCCAGCAAAAAAAATCTGCTTAATCAATGTTAGAATTTTTAAAACAACCCTGGCCATGGTATGTGGCCGGGCCTTTAATAGGGTTAGTTATTCCGGCTTTACTTATTTTAGGAAATAAACCTTTTGGTATCAGCTCATCCTTCCGGCATATTTGTGCTTCCTGCATACCGGCAAAAATTCCCTTTTTCTCTTACAACTGGAAAAAAGAAATCTGGAACTTAATATTTGTTTTAGGGATTTTTTTGGGGGGTATGGTTGCCATAAATTTTTTAGCAAACCCCAACCCGGTTTCCATTAATGCAAAATTGGCTGCCGAACTTTCCGGTTATGGTATTACAAATTTCAACAATCTTATTCCGGCAGAAATTTTAAACTGGCAAACTTTATTCAGCGTAAAAGGAATGCTCCTAATGGTAGCCGGCGGTTTTTTAATTGGGTTTGGCACACGCTATGCCGGCGGTTGCACCAGCGGCCATGCCATCATGGGTTTATCTAATTTACAGTTGCCCTCATTAATCGCCACCATTTGCTTTATGGTTGGCGGTTTTATTATGGCCAATTTTATTTTACCGGCTATCCTTTCACTTTAATTTTTTTAAGCAATGCAAAAAACTATAGATACCCATACCGATTTTGAAGTAAGATCTTTAGATGCCATCTGCGTAAATGAAAGCAGGCTGCAACATAAATGGTACCATAATATTAAATACCTGGTTACCGGTATGTTATTTGGAATAGTGTTGGTAAAAGCCGAAATCATCAGTTGGTTTCGCATCCAGGAAATGTTCCGGCTGCAATCTTTTCACATGTATGGTGTAATTGGGAGCGCTATTTTAGTAGGCATGCTCTCTATTTGGCTCATCAAAAAGTTTAAGATAAAAACAATTTATGGCGAAACCATTGAACTCCCTAAAAAAGAATTCAATAAAGGACAAATTTACGGAGGCTTGGTTTTTGGATTGGGCTGGGCCATCACCGGGGCTTGTCCCGGTCCATTATTTGCCCAAATGGGTACCGGGGCTACTGTAATTGGAATTACCTTTTTGAGCGCTATTGCCGGAACCTGGGTATATGGATTTTTTAGAGATAAGCTCCCCCACTAATCGGCATCATTTCTTTTTTTAAAAGGATGGAATCTAAACTTCTTGCCGTTTGATTACGTCCTGATTTTCATGAACTTATCTCGCCATGCTGCAAAATTGGCCAGTTTACTGCGGGCTAAAAGTATTCCCTATTCACTTTCTCAATGAACTTTAAAACACCCGGGTTTTATATAAAAATAATAAAAGTATTTTTATACTTTTATTAAAGTTGTTCCTATCTTTGCGGTATTAAAGAACCATTAAAATAAAATGTTCATGGAAACAATTGCAGAAAACATACTCAATGTTACCTTACTTGAGCCCAGGCTCAAACATCCTACCATTTTTGCCCGGTTTGATGAGCTAAATGAAGGCGAAATTTTAATCATCCACAATGATCATGATCCCAAACCTTTGTACTATCAATTATTGGGTCAAAGAGGAAATATTTTTACCTGGGACTATTTAGAAGCCGGCCCGGAATGGTGGAAAATAAAAATACAAAAACGAATTTCAGGAGAAAATAATGAAACCCTGGGCGAAATTGTTGCCAAAGACATGCATAAAGCACAAATATTTAAAAAATACGGTATTGATTTTTGTTGTGGTGGTAAGAAAACGGTAAAAGAAGCTTGTGCAGATAAAGGATTGGACTATGCTATCCTGGAACAGGAATTGCAAAAAGCCGACCAGGTAATTTCCTCCAGGCCTTTGCCTTACAACGACTGGAGCCTTGATTTTTTAGCAGACTATATTGTAAACACCCATCACAGCTATACCAAAAAACAACTTCCCGAAATAAGGGGATATGCTGCCAAAGTGGCCCGTGTTCATGGTGATAACCATCCGGAGCTGCTGGAAATATACCAGCTGGTAGAAGAAGTAAATGCAGAAATGAGCGCACATATGGTAAAGGAAGAACAAATTCTTTTTCCCTACATCAAAGAAATTGTAGCCTCAAAAAATAAAGCTGCTGCATCGCAATTCGAAGCTTTGGGTTCGGTACGTGGCCCCATCAGCATGATGGAAATGGAGCATGAGCATACCGGCAATGCTATGGAACAAATTCGTAAGCTTAGCAACAATTATACCTTACCGCAGGATAGCTGTGCAAGTTACAGTTTATTGTTCCGCATGCTGGAAGAGCTTGAAGAAGACCTTCACACCCATATTCACCTGGAAAACAATATCCTGTTTCCCAAGGCGCTGCAAATGGAAAAAGAATTGAAATAATCTTAACTGATGAATAAAATTAAACCGGGCTCCCTGGATTGGGTATCGGGAAAAGTAGCCGGATTTTACGGAAAAGACTTCATTAACCTCAATAATGGAAGTGTAAAACTGGTTAAAATATCGCCTCATCATAAATATCCAATTCATCATCATCCTGAAAAAACTGAATATGCCTATGTATTAAACGGGAGCCCGGAATTTTTTATTGATCAAAATCACTTCAACAGTGAAGCAGGGGATTTTTTTATTTTCCCGGTAAACTGCAGCCATGCTATTGAAAACAATACGAACCAGGAATGCCAGTTACTCATAGGAGCAATTAAAAACCAATAAATATTGATCAGGATGAACCCCAAAGATGATAAAACTTCAACCCCCATCAAAAGACACGAAACGATTGTGCAGTTTTCCCGTGAGCATCATTATGGGCTCCTGCTCGTTTGGAAAATTAAACAAGGCATTCAAAAAAATATTGATCCCGAACGAATCAGTAGTTATGTACTCTATTTTTTTGAAAATGACATCAGGGAACATTTTCGTAATGAGGAAGACAATTTGTTTTCTAAACTAACCGATGATAACGCTTTAAAAATTCAAGCGTTACAGGAACATCAACAAATTTATTCCCTAATTGAAACGATCCGTAACGAGAAAAACAGTTACCCGCTTTTGGTCCAATTTTCAGCCCTGCTGGAAAAACATATCCGATTTGAAGAACGCATTTTGTTTAGTCATATCCAGGAGGTGGTTCCCGAAAACGATTTGCTGAACATATCGGCCCATCATCACACCGACAGTAACCGGGTAGATGATCTATGGACCGATCATTTTTGGGAAAAGGATAATTAAGCTGAAAAGCAACAGCACCTACATGACTAAAATAAATGCTCATACCAAAATTTCTACCTTATTAAAAGACAATCCAAAGGCATTGGAGGCCATCATTAGTTTATCTCCAAAATTTAACAAACTACGGAACCCGATTTTACGAAAACTAATGGCTTCCCGTACTTCCCTTGCTATGGCCAGCAAAATAGGCGGTGTACCTATTGAGGATTTTTTAAACAAACTTCACAGCCTGGGTTTTGAAACCGATCATAGTGTGGAAGCGCACGTTGAAGAAACACAAAATCCTTTACCCGGGTTTTTAAGAGAAGCCAAAAAAGAATCTATTATAACGCTTGATGTAAGGCCGGTAATAGAATCTGGCAAAGATCCTTTTAACCTTATTATAAAAACCGTTAAACAGGTTCCGCAGGGCGGCATACTAAAACTGATCAATAGTTTTGAGCCGGCTCCGCTTATTCCTATTTTAACCCGGCAGGGATTTGAATATTATGTAGAAACCGTTAGCGAAACCTTGGTAAACACCTATTTTTTTAAAAAAGATAATACCTCCATAACCGACCCGGAAAAGGTTGCCAGTAACGGTGATTGGCAAAATACACTCGATGGTTTTAAAGACCAGTTGGTTACTATTGATGTACGTAAAATGGAAATGCCCTTACCGATGATGACCATATTGGAAGCCCTGGAACAGCTTCCGCCTGGAAAAGCATTATTCGTATATCATAAACGCATCCCGGTGTTTTTATTACCGGAGTTGAAGGATCGTAAATTTGAGTATCGTATTAATGAAATCAGCGAGGGAGAGGTACATTTATTGATTTTTAAAGCTTAGCATGATTGTCTCAAAACCCCTATCGCCCATCATCAGCACAACTCCTTACAAAGTTGTTTTGCCGTTTTATCTTTATGCGGCGCTTTCATTTCTTGCGGCAACCCTACTGCTGTTTTTTTCCACCGATGCCTTTTTAAAACATTATTTTCAGCCCCATATACTGGCCATTACACATATTATGGCCTTGGGTTGGGCCACCATGATCATTCTTGGCGCCAGCCACCAGCTTGTACCCGTATTAATTGAAGGAAAATTATACAGCAATACCTTGGCCCATACTTCCTTTATATTGGCAGCAATTGGCATACCGCTTCTGTCGTATGGCTTTTATGAATTTAATATGGGCGCCCCGGCAAAATGGGGTGGCCGTTTTGTAGTATTGGCCATGCTGGCTTATCTCATCAATATTGGAAAAAGTATAGCTAAAAGTAAAAATGAAAATGTACATGCCGTTTTTGTTTTTACTTCGGTTTTATGGCTATTGGTTACGGTAGCTTTGGGATTGGCGCTGCTGTACAATTTTACATTCCCCTTTATGCGCCATGATTCTGTGCATTATCTTCCTTTACACGCACACATTGGTATTATCGGCTGGTTCCTGCTTTTAGTGATGGGAGTGGCATCAAGGCTAATTCCACTTTTCCTGATCTCAAAATATTCAAACCCCCGTTTATTATGGGCCATATATTGGCTCATCAATTTTTCCCTGGTTGCGTTTATACTTATCTTTTACTTTCTGCCGCTCTCCTTTTCGCTCATCCCAAATTTATTGCTCATCACCGCTGTACTGTTGTTCATTTACTACTGCAGGGCCGCTTATCATCAACGCATAAGAAAAAAGGTAGATGAACAGGTAAAATTATCTATTCTTTCTGCCGTAATGATGGCGTTACCATTAGTGTTCCTGGGAATCATCCTGGCCATGTTTATAAACCGGCATACGGAAAACAATGCCTTAATGGTGGCCTATGGGTTTATTATTTTTTTTGGATGGCTTACTGCAATTATTTTAGGCATGACGTTTAAAACCCTGCCTTTTATTGTATGGAATAAAGTATATCACCGTAAAGCCGGGCTGGGAAAAACACCCAACCCAAAAGATTTATTCAGCAATACTGTTTTTAAATGGATGAGCGTGGCGTACCTGCTCGGCTTTTGTATTTTTATATGCGGGTTATTTTTCCCCAATGCCCATTTATTAAAGCCCGGCGCATTTTTATTACTGCTTACCGCAATACTTTATAACTGGAATGTATTAAAAATATTAAACCATAAAGCTCCATAACATGAATATAACCACCAATAATGAAATCAAATGTAACATTGCTTTATCGGGCCTTTATAATGTTTATGATCCCGAAATAGGGTTGAATGTGGTGGATTTAGGGTTGATCTATGAACTTCATTTTGATGAAGAACAAAAAAGTATTTCCTGCAGCATGACGCTCACCACAGAATTTTGCCCAATGGGTGAATCCATTACCGAAAATGTAACTACATCTCTTCAACAGTCTTTTGCCGATTACCATATCACAGTAAACCTTACATTTGAACCCCACTGGAATGTAAATATGGTTTCGGAAGAAGGTCGTGAATTTTTAGGAAGATAATCATGTTAAGTTTAAGTTGTAAAGCAGCCATAAAAGCAGTGATATTTCTCGGTTTAAAATATGAAACCGGGGAGCGGTTTAGCATCAAAGATGTGGCCTCCCATATTAATGAAAACGAACACACCATAGGTAAAATTCTTCAAAAACTGGTGAAGCAACATATCATTTACAGCGCAAAAGGACCCAATGGCGGATTTTATATTTCTCAAAAGCAAATTCAGCAGCCCATAATTAATATTGTGGAAGCCATTGATGGCCGGGAAATTTTTAAGCAATGCGGCCTGGGCCTGGCTAAATGTTCTGAATCACATCCCTGCCCCTTTCACAACGATTTTAAGCCGGTAAGGGAACTGTTTAAAAAAATGTGTGAAGAAAAAAAAATCATTGATTTATACCTCAATGTAAACCAGGGCATGTCCTTTCTTACAGGATAAATCTTAATTGGGGTATCTTTGCAAAAAGGATCATTCCAAATTTTTATACTTCTTGAAAAAAATTGCCATCATAACAGGTGCAAACGGAAACCTGGGAAAATTTATTGTTAAAAAATTTCTACTGGAAGGGTATGGAGTGGTGGGCATGGTGCATCAAAAAAAAAGTAACCCGGCTTTTTCGGATGAAAAC
>JAFDZZ010000122.1 GCA_018266715.1 Bacteroidota bacterium | reverse complement strand
CGCCACCACCTCCGCCACCACCTCCTACACCTCCGCCACCACCGGAAATTAACCAGGTGAAATTTGTACCGCCAAAAGTGGTTAAAGATGAGGAAGTGAAGCCCGATGAAAAGATTGAAGAAGTAAAAGAAGACCAGGCGATAAGCACCAAAACGGTGGAAAGCGAAAATAAAACCCAAGTGGTGCAAGCGCCGGTAGAAGATAAAGGAACCCAGGTGGTAGAAGCGCCAAAAGACGAAGATGAAAATAAAATTTTCAATAAAGTGGAAGTGGAAGCCAGCTACCCCGGTGGACAGGCGGCTTGGATACGCTATCTTAAAAGCAAGCTAAATGCCAACGAGCCTGTAGATAATGGTGCGCCTCCCGGTGTTTACCAGGTAATTGTTAGGTTTATTGTGAGCAAAGATGGCAGCATTAGCGATGTAAAAGCTGAAACCTCCCATGGATATGGAATGGAAGAAGAAGCCGTAAGGGTAATTAAAAACGGCCCCAAATGGGTGCCTGCCCTGCAAAACGGGCGGAACGTAAATGCCTACCGCCGCCAGCCCATTACCTTCCAGGTACAGGAAGAGTAAATTTTTAATGCAACTTTATTAAATAATTTTAGCCCCCGTTTCGGGGGCTTTTTCTTGCAAATTAAATTACAAAATTTAGTATTAATATTTTAAAAAATTGTTTGTGCGTTGAATTTATGCCAATAATTGTTCTTTGAATAATTTTTTCAATTTAATTTTCCGATCTTTTCCGGTGGGCAGGGTAATTTTTTTTATTCAAAAAATTTTATGGAATCCGTAAGGTTAGTAGCTCTAATTAATAAACGAATAATTTTGCTATGGATGCCACTACAATTCTAAACGCCGATTTACTCGACATTTTATTTGATGGAAAAAATAAAGCTTATGGAGCATACCAGATAAGAAAAAAATATCCTGAAGCAATGGCAAAAGCTTTGTTCACCATTGCAGGGTTAATACTGCTTTTTTGGGCTGCAAACTTGTTTATACCTAAATTGAAAAATAAAAGCAACAAAGAAATTTTTGTAAAGGAAGTGTTCATCGGAGATCTAAAAAAAGAGAAATTGCCAGAGCCCAATATTTTGAAACCCTTACTCAAAAACACATTACCTAAGAAAGTTAACCAAATAAAATTTGTAAAACTTATTGTGGTAGATGACAAAGAAGTAAAGCCTGTTGAAAAAATTGAAGACCTTAATGAAAACCAGGCCATAAGCTCCCAAACAATCAAAAGTGAAAATACTATTCAGGTGGTACAGGCTCCGGTTGTAGATAAAGGTACAAACGTAACAGGAGAGCTGAATGTAAATGACGATGAAAATAAGATCTTCATTATAGTAGAAAAGGAAGCCGGCTTTATTGGTGGCCAGGCCGCATGGGTTCGCTATCTTAAAAGTAAATTAAATGCCGATGTACCTGTTGAAAACGATGCGCCACCGGGTGTTTACCGGGTAATAGTAAGGTTTATTGTGAGTAAAAACGGTGCTATTAGTAATGTACAGGCCGAAACATCGCATGGATACGGAATGGAGGAAGAAGCAATAAGAGTAATTAAAAACGGGCCAAATTGGGTGCCTGCTCTTCAAAACGGGCAAAATGTTAACGCTTATTGCAGCCAGCCTGTAACCTTTCAGGTTACAGAATAGAAATTGCTAAATATTTTTTTGATAACAGCTTCCTTATTTGGGAGCTTTTTTTTGTTAAATTAGTAGTTTGCAATAGTCATTAATTGAGCATGAATTTAAGTTTAAATTTATCGGATACCATTGTGGCCCTGGCTACAGCCCAGGGCGTAGGAGCCATTGGCGTTATTCGCATAAGCGGGGCAAAGGCCATTCAAATTACCAATGCCTTATTTCCTCATAAAAATTTAGCGCTTCAGCAGTCGCATACCCTTCATGTAGGCCTATTAAAAACTAAGGATGAAATCCTTGACGAGGTAGTGATTGGCCTTTTTAAAAGCCCTTCATCTTATACCGGTGAAGATATAGTGGAAATAAGCTGCCATGGCTCAACTTTTGTACAATCAAAAATATTAGAAGCAGTGATATCCCAGGGCGCAAGGTTGGCCCTGCCCGGAGAATTTACCCAACGGGCATTTCTTAATGGAAAAATGGACCTTGCCCAGGCGGAGTCGGTAGCCGATCTTATAGCCGCTAATACAAGAGCAGCCCGTCAAACGGCTTTAAACCAGTTAAGGGGGGGATATTCCAAAGCGCTTAATGATCTTAGGGAACAACTATTGAATTTTGCAGCCCTTATTGAACTGGAACTGGACTTTGCGGAAGAAGATGTAGAATTTGCCAATCGCTCTCAATTGGAGAAACTTATTCATAATTTCCTGGAGAATATTAACCTGCTTATTCATTCTTTCCAACTCGGTAATGTTATTAAAAACGGCGTTGCTGTTGCTATTATTGGTCAGCCGAATGCAGGCAAATCCACCTTGCTGAATGGTTTGCTGAATGAAGAACGGGCCATTGTAAGTAATATAGCCGGCACAACAAGAGATACCATTGAAGAAGCCGTTAATATCAGGGGTATTATATTCAGGATTATTGATACCGCAGGAATCCGTGACCATACTACAGATACCATTGAAAATTTGGGTATTGAACGGAGTAGGCTATTGGCAGAAAAAGCCGATATCATCATTCATTTGCATGATGCTGCCGGGAATATAGAAGATGACCTTAAAATTGAAAATTGGCTGAAACCCTTTGCAGGACGGGTAATTGATTTGTATAATAAAGCCGATATTTTAAGAAAAGAGTGGGACAAAGAAGACATAGACGGTTTGCTCAAGCCGGGCTATATCAGCGCAAAAGAACCCGGTGATATTGCTTTGGTAAAAGAGATGCTTTATCAAAAAGTGATTAATGAAGATGTGTCAATGGAACAAACCATTGTAACCAATACCCGCCACCTGGAAGCTTTAAAACAAGCCCGCCAAAGCCTGATAGCGGTTAAAAACGGCATTGAGCAAAACATTGGAGGCGATCTTATGGCCGTAGATATCCGCAGGGCATTGCATTACATTGGCGAAATTACGGGAAGGGTAGAGTTGGACCGGGATATCCTGGGTACTATTTTTGGAAAATTTTGTATCGGCAAATAAAAAAGCTTTAACGCCTCATCCAATTCATTTAAATCCTCCATAAAAGATGCATTTTGCCACTTGCAAAAAAAAATGCATATTTCTTTTAAACTTGCGTAAATTTAAGATTGGTTAATTTTTATAAATTCTTATGCCCTGTTGCGCTAATTACGCATAACAGGCTACTTGTACTTCAATCAAATGCAGGCAAAATCAATCAAAGGAAATTCAACAACGGAAGTTGAATCAGCTTTACAAGATTTATTAAAGGATAATTTCAGGCCAACATTGGCTATTGTTTTCATTTCTGTAAAACAAGACAGGCAAGCTCTATGTGATTTGCTCCGAAAAGAAAAAATAGATGTATTTGGCGCAACTTCTTGCGGGGAATTTATTAATGGCCATCAAAGCGAAGGTGAAATAGTAATTCTTTTACTAAACCCATCCCGGAATAACTATACCATCTTATTGCAGGATACGGCAAGTAAAAATTTAGAAGAAGCATCAGCTCAAATTGCAAAAGAAGCTTTGAATGTCTTTAAGAACCCTACATTTTTATTAACCTGTACCGGAGTGAATGGTAAAGCTGAATACTTTGACGGGCCCGGGTTGGTAAAATATCTTGTTAATTTAATTGGCGACGACAAAATATTTTTTGGAGGTATGGCCGGCGACGACTGGACCTTTAAAGGCAGTTATATTTTTACCAACGAAAAAGAAACAGGTGATGGTATTGCCGCTTTAGTGTTTGATGCAGATAAGATATCCCTGGATGGAATGGCGATACATGGATGGAAGCCCTTAGGTATTGCAAGAAAATTCACTAAATGCAAAGGCACATTGGTTTATACAATTGACGATAAACCTGCCGTGGAAATGTATTTAAAATACCTGGGCATGGGTGATAAAAGCTGGGATGAAAAATTTGGGATGTTCAAAGAGCTGGCCATTCATTTCCCATTTATCGCAGAGAGAGAAGATGGGGAGACCGTCATTATATCGCCCATGACTGTAAATACTGACGAAGGGGCATTGGTTTTAGATACCGAAGTACAGGAAGGGTCTGAATTTTATTTTACCACACCGCCGGATTTTGAAATTTCTGAAGAGATTATTGCTGAAGCTGCTGCTCTAAAAAAGGAAAAAGAAATGCAGCCTGATGCCCTGGTCATTTTTTCCTGTGCCGGGCGGCCGCCGGTGCTTGGGCCATTAACCATTAGGGAAAACGATGGCCTTGCAGAACTATGGCAGGTGCCGATGGCAGGTTTTTATACCTATGGTGAATTTGGCAGGGCAAAAAATGGTAAACAACATTTTCATTCGGGTGTTTGTTGTTGGGTAGCTTTAAAAGAATTATAAGTGATGAATTATTAATTATGAGTTGAAAAACACTCTAAATTTTATCCATTAACAATTACAAAATCAAAGAAATGACAAACAAAGAATTCTTTATTCAAACCTGGCAATCAGAAATGAAGCCAACCTTAACTGCCGTTAACGGATTACCGGCAGATATAACAAAGCTGGATTACCGTGGCCATGCAAAAGCAAGATCGGCACATGAAATTATTGGCCACATGCTTTCTCATGCAGAAGCATTATGTGATGCGGTTGACACCCATCTTGCCAATGAAAAAACCGGTAAAACTTTTAAAAGTATTCCTGAAGCTGCAGCTTATTTTGAAAAAAATGCCAATGCACTGGTAGAAAAATTAAAAACGGTGGATGATAAAGCCTGGGATGGTCAAATTATAGAGTTCCAGGTAAATGGCCATAAAATATTTGATGCACCGATGGGTAGTATGTTTTGGGGTTTTATGTTCGATATCATTCATCACCGTGGGCAATTGAGTACCTACTACCGGCACATGGGTGTACGCAACCCATCAATTTATGGCCCGTCTGCAGAAGATATGGAAGCAATGGCAGCTAAATAAATTTATCAAAAAATCAACCGATTTACTTAATTAAATTAATTTAAATCAAAACAATGAAAATAAATCTCTTTAATTTATTAACGCTATTCTTCATTGCATCGTTATTATGCCTTTCTTCCTGCACTTCAAATGGAAAAACCGAAACTGCAACAACTGACACTGTAGCAGCAAGAAAACAAATCAATGCCCTACTTGATTCGTTTAATGTAGCTGCTGCCCGGGCAGATTATACTACCTATTTTAATTTTTATACCGATGATGCCATTTTTACCGGCACTGATGCGACCGAAAGATGGGATAAAAATGAATTTATGCAATGGGCAAAACCCATATTTGATAAAGGCCGGACATGGGATTTTACTGCACTTGAACGGCATATTTATTTTGATAAAACCGGTACGCTTGCATGGTTTGATGAATTGCTGAATACACAAATGAAAATATGTCGTGGATCGGGTGTACTGATAAAACAAGGTAATGACTGGAAAGTGCAGCAGTATATTTTATCGACAACAGTTCCCAATGATTTGCTGGATACTTTAATAAAGCTAAAAGCTCCGGTTGAAGATTCGATTATTAATAAATTATCAGTAAAAGTAAATTGAAGTGCAGGCAAAATCAATAAAAGGAAAAACTCCTGAAGAAATTCAGTCAGCATTATTGCAAGCAATAGCGGATGGCTTTAAACCTATCCTGGCCATTGTCTTTTTATCGGTAAGTCAAGATAGAAAGTCCATTACAGCCCTGTTCGACAAAGCGGCCATCAGGGTTTTTGGTGTCACCAGCAACGGAGAGTTTACAGATGAAACACCTGAAAAACGATCAACTGTTGTATTACTGCTCGATTTAAAACCGGCTTACTTCCGCTTTTATAATGCAGCATATCCAAACAATAACTTTAAAGAAATAACATATAATATTGCCGGGGAGGCAAAAAAAGATTTCGGCAATCCTGCATTTCTTATAGCAGGCAGCAATTCCAATACCGATGCAGAAGCCCTGTTGCAAGGTTTTATTGAAGCAATCGGCCCCCAGGTAGATGTGTTTGGATGCATGGCCGGCGACGATTTTACTTTTGCGGAGCAATTTGTATTTACCAATAATTGGGAAAGTAACAAAGGGCTTGTTGTGCTGGCTTTGGATGCAGAAAAAATAATTATTAAAGGCAAAGCCACTTGTGGATGGAAGGCAGTCGGCACTGAAAAAGTTGTAACCAAAAGTGAAGGCAACCATGTTTACACTGTTGATGATGTTCCTGTGCTCGACCTTACGGCAAAATATGGTGGCATTGAAAACCTGAGCCCCGATAACCCCGAAATTCTTTTTGAAATAGCCGGTAATTTTCCACTGCAATTGCAAAGGGAAAAAGGCGACCCTGTAATGCGGCCGGGATTAGTCATTGACTGGAACGACCATTCCTTCTATTGCAGCGGCACGGTGCCGCAAGGTTCCAAAGTACGGTTCTCCCTGCCGCCCGATTGGGATGTAATGCAAAAAGTAATTAAGGGGGTTGACGAATTAAAAGCAACCGTAATGCCCGAAGCAGATGCAGTGGTAGTGTTCAGTTGTGCCGGAAGGCTGCTTTCATTCGGGCCCTTAATGAATGAAGAGCTGGAAGGTATAAAAAACGTATGGAAAGTACCCATGGCAGGTATGTTCAGCAATGCCGAACTGGCAAGGGCAACAGGGGGAAATTTAGAAATGCACAATGCCACAACTTGTGTTGTAGCTTTAAAAGAAAAATAAATTTTTTGAACCCGGCTGCAGTGCTGCTATCATCACCTGTTGCGTCGCACTCTTCA
>JAFDZZ010000121.1 GCA_018266715.1 Bacteroidota bacterium | reverse complement strand
ACCGAAATAACTGTTGCCCGCCGTAGCTTTTGATGTGGCTACATTAAGCACCACAAAAACCAGGGCAAAAGTGCCCAGTATTTCTGCAACCAGCGCTTTAACAGCATTGGGGTTTGCAGCGGCAGCAAGCGCCGTTACTTTATCGGAACCCAGCAGGTATTGAACCACAAAAGCAGCAATGGCCCCGGCTACTACCTGCACTATCATATAGGGCACTGCATCGGCCACGGTAATTTTTCCCCTGATTAAAATACCCAGGGTAACCGCAGGGTTAAAATGCGCCCCGGAAATATGCCCGCCGGCATAAACCATTACCATTAGTGCAAGCCCAATAGCAACAGGCGCCATAGCGCCGGCGCCGCCCAAAACTGCCAGGCCAATGGTGAGTATTAAAAAAAATGTACCAATAAACTCAGTAATTAATTTTTTCATTGTTTGTTGTATTAAGGATTTAGAAATGAGGGTTACTCGCTTTTAGTTCATAAGAGCAATATACATTTTTTATTACACATCCATACCGCAGAGAAGCTCGCTTCATCAGTAATTTATCTAATTATGAACTTGTATTTAACCCGGAATTCTGCTTAAACTTTCATAAATTTATACTGCCAATACCGGCTTAGCCCTTCATTCTCTTTAATGGCGATTACTTTCCCTGAGCCATTTAACCGAATAAAATGAGGTTTTAAACAGCAGATTTGCCGGTTTGATTTTTTACTTGATTTTAAAAGCATCACTCATGAAAAAGTTTGTGTTTATTGCATTATTTCTAGGTATTTCATTATCGGGCTTTTCACAAAGCGATACGGTTTGGTATAAGGTTTATACGGGTAAATTTGGCAACTCAGATGCTACTTTACATTTGTGCAGGCATAGCTACAGCTATAGCGGTTATATTTATATTTGGTTCACCCAACAGCAATGGCCCATGCCGGTTTACGGATCGCCGTCTCCGGAATACCCCGACAGCATACAGCTTTCTGCCGGAAACAGCCCCTTGTTTTTAAACCTAACGGGTTTATTTAAAATTAATAATTTTATTTTTGACGGCCATGGTCATTTACAAAAAGATAATGTTACCTCAAAAGAAGTGCATTTTTCACTGCAGGAAAATAAAAGTGGCAATTATACGGCTTTTCAATATTTCTATACCGGCGGCACGGCCTCACTTCCGCCCAAATTAAAAAATGAATCTACCTGCGATTTTTCCTCCGCAGCAGTTTGGCCCGTAACGAATACTGCATTTACCACATCATTAAAAAAGCAAATCGGTATAGCGCTTAATAGTAAAGTGCCAGTAAATAATCCTTTGGAAATTATGAAGATCGAAAAAAATAAATTCATGACCGGCTGGCAAAAAGACAACAGCAAGCTCACAGCCAAAGATGCTGCCGATATGGGCCTTTCACTTAGCGCTTCACAGGACCAAAATATTATGGTGATGTACGAAGATGAGAAAACCCTTACACTGGCTAATTATATTTCCACTTATTCCGGCGGTGCCCATAACAATTACTATACCTCGCTCATTACGATATCCAAAAATACAGGTAAAAAATTGCAGTTAA
Organism: Bacteroidota bacterium; assembly: GCA_018266715.1. Classification (GTDB taxonomy): domain Bacteria; phylum Bacteroidota; class Bacteroidia; order Chitinophagales; family Chitinophagaceae; genus Ferruginibacter. Next base: position 13,020 of record JAFDZZ010000121.1, on the reverse strand, counting down.
AAGATGTGCTTTCGGCCGAAGGCCTTAAACTGCTTCCCTCGCTGCTCGATAAAGTGGCCCGGCAACAATTTAGCATTAACAATAAAAAACCCTTAGATGAAAATGGCTTTTTTGTTAACCAAATTAAAGCAACGGAAAACTTTTACGTTACCAGCACCGGAATAGGGTTTTTATACCCTACCTATGAATTAAAATCCTTTGCCGAAGGCGAAATAAATTTACTGGTGCCCAAGGTTGCCCTATCTAAATATTTAACCCCTGAATACCGATAATGAAAACAGGCTCTTTGTATCTCTCCTCTTGGTAAATTTCTTGTTATTTGATAAATTCGAAAACCCAAAAAAAGAGCCTGGATTATTCAGGCCGTAAGAAATCAATAAATCTCATTTATTATGACATTGAAATCTTTTTATTCAGCAGTAATATTATTGCTTTCGGCATGTAACAACAATACTAAAATGTCCAATACTGATATAGAAGGAATTAAAGAGACCATTTCAGTAAGTCCAGGATGCTACAACTCCATTACCAATGATAAAGAATGGTACAACTCCGGTAAAAAGGCTCCCAAATTTAAAGGGCTTGAAGGCATCCACTTCACCATTTCTACACCCAGTAAAGAAGCGCAGGAATATTTCAATCAGGGCATGATGCTTTCCTATGGGTTTAATCATGCGGAAGCAGCCAGGTCTTTTTATGAAGCAATAAAGTTGGATTCCGGTTGTGCCATGGCTTATTGGGGCTTTGCCTATGTACTGGGGCCAAATTATAACGGTGGGATGGAAGAAGATAATTATCAACGAGCTTTCAATGCCGTACAAAAAGCTCAATCACTCTCAAAAAAAAGTACAGCAAAAGAGCGGTCGTTAATCAATGCATTAGCCACCAGGTACACTGCCCAGGCGCCAAAAGACAGGAGTGCATTGGATAAGGCTTATGCAGAAGCAATGAAAAAAGTTTACAATCAATTTCCTACTGATGCAGACGTTGGCGCTCTTTATGCAGAGGCATTAATGAATCTACATCCCTGGGATTTATTTGAAAAGCAAAGTAAAAAACCCAGGGTCTGGACTCCGGAACTAATTGACGTTTTAGAAAAGCTTATTAAAAACAACCCAAAACATCCCGGAGCTCACCATTTTTATATTCATGCTTTAGAAGCCTCCTCCTATCCTGAAAAAGCATTGGCAAGTGCGGCATTACTTGATAAAATGGTTCCGGGCTCAGGCCACTTGTTGCATATGCCTTCACATATTTATATTAATACCGGCCACTACCACCTCGGCTCTCAATCCAATCTTAAAGCAATAGAAATGGATAGCATATATTCTACAGCGTGCCATGCTCAGGGTGTTTACCCGCTGGCTTACTATCCTCACAACTATCATTTTTTAGCTGCTACGGCCACGTTGGAAGGCAATGCCGGTTTAGCCTGGATGGCCTCCACAAAATTACAGCAACATACGGCAAAAGACCTGATGACCCAGCCCGAATGGGGCACCCTGCAGCACTATTATAGCATACCTTATTATATTGCCGTAAAACTTTCCATGTGGGATACCATACTAACTCTTCCACGTCCGGAAAAAAATCTTATCTATCCGGAAGTGATCTGGCATTATGCAAAGGGCATGGCCTTTTTGGGTAAAAAAGATTTGCCAAAGGCACAAAACGAATTAGACCGCTTAGCTTTTTTGTCGGCTGACACGTCGTTACAGCATCTAACAATATGGAACATAAATAACAGCGCAGACCTGTCTCAGATTGCACTAAAGATCTTATCTGCAGAAATTGCGGCTAAGAAAAACCTGTACAATGAGGCCATCCTCCTGCTAAAAGAGGCTATTGCCATAGAAGATAATCTTAATTATAATGAGCCGCCGGATTGGTTTTTTTCCGTAAGGCATCATTTGGGTAAAATTCTGCTTCAGGCAGGCAAACCCGCCGAAGCGGAAGAAATATACCGGCAGGATTTAAAAACCTGGAAGAACAACGGCTGGGCATTGATGGGACTGTATAAATCATTAGCAATGCAGAAAAAAAACAAAGAAGCTCAGGTAGTAAAAACGGCTTTTGATAAAGCCTGGCAATCTGCCGATATTAAATTAGATTAAGGAATAAATAAGTTAATTGGTGGGTATATATTTTTATTGTATTGCATTTTTAGATAACAAATTTTTGAATTTATTAGAACTGAATAAAACATGTAATGGGCAAAAACATATAAGCCTGTCTTTGATCAAATACACGCACATTTCCGGTTCATATCAGCACGTACAATGATCCTCCTTAACATTAATTTTTTTAGTGCAAATGGCATTATTAAAACAATAATCATGAAAGAAAAATTTTTCAGTAGTATTATATTACTGGTATTTACATTAACCAACTACTCATTTGCACAAAACAAAATTGAAAATATCATCATCATCACTACCGATGGGCTACGCTGGCAGGAAGTTTTTAAAGGATTGGATACGTCTATTGCCAATAACTCCAAATTTAACCAATGGGACAGCGCCTACCTGTATAAACAATATTGGAACAGCAATGAACAGCAAAGGCGAAAGTTATTAATGCCTTTCCTGTGGAGCACAATAGAAAGCCAGGGCCAAATTTATGGCAACAGGGCATTTAATAACAAGGTGGATGTGGCCAATCCCTACTGGTTTTCTTACCCGGGTTATAGTGAAATTTTTACGGGCTACCCCGATACCGCCGTAAACAGCAATGATTATAAACCCAACCCCAATACCACCGTACTGGAATTTTTAAACCAACAAAAAGGATTTAAAGGAAAAATAGCCGCTTTTGGCGCCTGGGATGCGTTTGACCGGATTTTAAACGAACAAAGAAGTGGCATACCGGTTTTTTCGGCTTATGATGTAATTGGAGGTAAACAACCCTCCAACAACGAGCAACTCATCAATGCTATGCTGCAAGACTCTTATAAGCCCTGGCACCATGAAGAATGCCTGGATGTATTTACCCATTATGCCGCAATGGAATACCTCAAAAAAAATAAACCGAGGGTATTGTATATTGCTTATGGTGAAACCGACGAATGGGCACATGCCGGCAAATACCGTTTTTATTTAGATGCCGCACAACAGGTAGATCATTGGATAAAAAAAATTTGGGATTATGTTCAAAGCAATCCGCAATACAAAAATAAAACCGCTTTATTGATTACCGTAGATCATGGCCGTGGCGATAAAAAGAAAGAAGAATGGACCAGCCATGGCAGCAGCATTGCCGATTGTTATGAAATATGGTTTGCAGTATTGGGGCCTGGCATTAAGAACTTAGGAGAGATAAAAGAACCTATGCAGTTATATCAAAAACAATTTGCACAAACCATTGCACAGCTATTGGGTTTTACCTTTAAAGCCGCACACCCTATTGGGGAACCCATAAAATTGATTAAAGATTAATAATGGATGATTACCATCCCATTACCGCCGGATTCTCCACCAGCGCTACCTGCACCAGATGTAGTAGTTCCAAAATATCCTGCACCCCCACCGCCACCCGGCAAATTCCCAGGTTTAGCAAATTTTAACCGGGTAACTGAAACCGGGTTTAAATTTATCGTTACATAAGAGCCTAACCCCCCCGTTGCCGTGGTATTTCCGGCATCACCGCCTACTCCATCAGAAATAACTTCATAAAAATTGGTAGCTGAAGATTGCAGGGTAGTGGCAACCGAACTACGGCCGGAGTTTCCCGGAATACCAATATAAGAGGTAAAGCCTGAAGAAATACTAAATGAGCCACCACTGGATCCTTGTAAATAATAGGGGTTACTAAATAGGGCAGCCTGCCCGCCATATGCAACCAGATTAATTGAAGCTGTGGGATAAGAAATGTTACTATACGCTCCAGCCACAGCATTTAGAGTGGCCCCCGCTCCTCCTGCCCCGGACGAATAATAAACAAGGCTTGATGGCGTTACCTCAAATATTGCACTAATATAAGCACCACCTCCTCCTCCTGCATAAACATTACCCCCTCCTCCTGCACCCCATAACTCAACCCAAACCTTTGTTACACCAGCAGGCACCGCCCAGCTACCAGACGAATTTGAAAATGTGGCCATATTTTTATAGTCACAAATATCACCCCATGCCAGGGTGCCACTGTTATTCTTCATCAAAACCTGGTTGGGGGTGCCATCTACGCCATTAGCTTTTATGGTTCCGGTTACATTAATGTTACCGGTTACATCTAATTTTTCTGCAGGAGACGGGTTACCAATACCCACGTTTTGAGCAACACTTGTTAAGCAAAACGGAAAGATAAAAAGCAGGGCAACTAATTTTTTCATAGTAAAAATTTTGTATAATAAAATTATTAGTTTTTACTTAAAATTGTCCACAAATAAAATTTCCAATTTTGCACATACCGTTTCTTTTTGTGGAAAAGAAATTTACCTTTTGCCCACTTGCAAAATCCTTAACCCATTAAGGCAGAAAAAAAATTTATTGCAAATGTAATTCACGCCCTTACCCGGTGAATCTCTTTTAAGCTGCCAATACGCAACCCTATTGTCTATTTTAAAAAACAGGCTAATTTCACAGCACAGAAACAGGTCCTATATTAATAGCAAAACATGAAAAAAGGTTTATCAATATGTATTGCCATCCTGGCATTACTGAGTGTGGTGGTTCAATATTATTTAATGTTGAAAAACAGTTCGGCATCCTTGTGGGAAACCAGCATACGTTTCTTTAGTTTTTTTACCATATTAAGCAATTCACTGGTAGCCCTTTACTTTATTTCCCTAAGCTTAAAATTTTTTATTCCCAATAAAAAAGCTTCTTTCCATTTTGGGCTGCTAACGGCAATAACGGTTTATATTACTATTGTTGGCTTGGTTTACCAGTTAATTTTAAGGCAAACCTGGAGCCCTACCGGGTTACAAAAAATTGTGGATGAACTGCTGCATTCGGTAAACCCTGTGCTGGTTATACTATTTTGGGTATTGAGTATAAAAACAGGAAAATTGCGTTTTAGCCAAATCTCCTCCTGGCTTATTTTTCCATTGGTTTACCTGGTTTATGTGCTCATACGGGGTCAATTTTCAAACTTTTATCCTTACCCGTTTTTAAATATAGAGATTTTAGGTTTTAACCAGGTAATGATAAACAGCTTAAGCATTACGGTAATGTTCGTTTTAATATCGGCCTTATTTGTCTTTATCCATATTAAAGCGTCCAATAAAAAATAGCCGGGTGGTTTTGGTTATTTGTTTTGTTGATTGCAATCATAAACTAATCAACATGCATTTTGTAATCTTGTAAAATGGAAACCTCAACAAGTCGAAAATTAATTGCCCAATTAAAGGAGGCCAAAGATCCTTTAACGGTTTTATCCATAATACAAAAATTATCTGCCTTTCCGTTAAACCGGCCTTCGTTCATTAGGGAGTATCATGAACAGTTATTGTTTTTAAAAGCATTTCCATATAATAAAAACTTATGGGTTGCAGCGCAGAATGAAACAGAACGAATAGCTTTAGCCCTTAAACAAGCCGGACAGAATGTATATCATTCACTAAGTGGAGATGGCATGATACATACAGAAATTATTTGTAGCTACAGTTTAAGCCTTACCCGGTGGCTTACGCAACAATTTCCCGAGTCGGTATATTTTCACTCCTCTTCGGCAACTACAGAAACAGTAAAAAATACAATCCAGCTTTTATGCCCGTTTATTGAATTTGAAAAAACCACGCAGGGAGAACTAAACCTGGGAAAAAGGATGGCTGAAGTTTCCGGAATTAAAAATCCACAAAACCAATTACGATGGCTCCTCAGTTGTTTTGAAGAAAGTAAATTACCCTTAAACATCAAAGAAGAATTATACCGCCAATTGCAGGTTTTTGTATTATGGAAAATAAATAAGCCCTATTTCAGCAGGAGCTTTTTAAACCGGCATACCGAAAAGATCTACTACTCGAAAAAGTTATTAAAAAAACCAAATGCCAAATCTATCATCAATAAAGGACGATATACAGAACAATTACTTTTACCAGCGCAAAAAACACAGCTTTGCAATACCATAAAAACAACATTGGCATTACTAAGCCGTGAAACAGATCCGGTTACTTATATGGAAGAAAAGGCCGTACAGTTGTTTCAAATGGGGCGTGGTTTAAGCATTGCTTTAACGTACATGCAAAAAGAAAAAAGGCTATCGCTGGAATGTTATGTGGGCTATATGGCTTTTAAAAACGGCATCCCGGTTTCCTATGGCGGAGGATGGATTTTGGGCGACCAATGCAAAATTGGGGTAAATATTTTTCCGGCATTTCGCAGAGGGGAATCCGCATGGATATTTAGTCAAACACTTTGCCTGTACCGGCATCAATTTAAGGTAAACAGTTTTTATGTAAATCCTTACCAATTTGGAAAAGGTAACCCCGAGGGTATAAAGAGTGGCGCATTTTGGTTTTACTACCGGATGGGATTCAGGCCTGCACAGCAAGACATTAATGGCCTGGCTAAAATGGAATGGAACCGTATTAAAAAAAATAATAACTACCGATCCACAATTGAAACCCTTAAAAAATTCACAAAATGCCCGGTTGTATTATCATTAAATTACCAAAAGGAAATTCCTTTATTAGCTTCAGAAATTAGCATTGCCATAAGTAACCATATTAACAGGCATTTTTTTAGTAACCGAAATGCAGCCATAAAGGAAGGTTACCGTAAAATACAAAAACAACTTAAACTACAAACCCAAAACGAAAGCCTTGCGCTTCTTTACCTATTGGCAGACGAAAACAACCGGCTTACCCTTAAAAAAAAAAGAAAACTGGTAACTATATTTAATTTTAAAAACCAGGGTAGTGAAACTGATTTTATTTTAAAACTCACAAAGTTTCAAGGATATTTGAAATTGCTTCAATAAACAAAAAAAAGCCGGCTTCCCCTAAAGCCGGCTAAGTAAAAGTGTGAACATTTTACAGCTTCAACACTTTTTGCACAATATTTTCTGTTGCGGTTTTCAAGCGTATAAAATATAAGCCGGAAGACCATTGAGGTAGCGTTAAATAAATTTGGTTGATGCCTTTATTGATGCCGTGGTTTTGCCTTAACAGCTCCTGTCCTTTGCTGTTATAAAATACCAATTGCATCATTTCATTCACGGCACTTTCATATTGTATGGAAAGGTTTTTATTAAATGGGTTGGGGCCTATGGCCATTAACCTGTTTTTGTTTACTTTTTCTTTTGATAACTTAATGACATCACTGTAGGTAAATTGGCCGTCCATATCAAGCATTTTCAAACGGTAATACACCATTTCTTCCTGTGGCAAATTATTGTCCGTAAATTTATAGCTTGAAGAAACCGTTGATCCCAGGGCTTTTTTCTCACCTATTTTAGTAAACCGTAACCCATCCACACTCCGTTCCACTTCATACTTATCAAAATTAATTTCATTTTGAACAATCCATTTTAGCAGGCTGGATTTGTTTTGCATTACCCCATTAAAGCTCAGCAGGGTTACCGGTGCAGTTACCGATACGGTAACCACTACCTGGTCGGTGTTGGTATTTCCACACAAATCGGTAACGGTAAGGGTATAGGGGTAAGTGCCAGGTGTAGCGGTGCTAAACTGGGGGTTGGCATCATTGGGGTTGCTTAAAAAGGTAGCCGGGCTCCATTGATATTTATACTCTTTATTGGCAAAGCATAAAGCGTCCGAAGTAAAAGTGGGTTCCCCTATTGAACCAACTAAAGTAGAAGAAATAAGTGGGCCATTAATTTTCCATAAACCTCTGCCCACTATTCCGTTATTATAAGGCAATGGCCCTGTATTTGCGGCCTGGTATAACTGGTTATTTAAAAGATCAAATGCACCATCCTGGGCATAGTTCATTAAAAACCCTAAGGCTCCTTCCATCATTGCCGAGCCTGTTGTTTTATTAATAGAAAATAATAATGCGCTCACATTATCAGTTGTTGATAAGTTAACTGCAAACAGTTGGCCGCTATTATTGGCGCTTAAACTGATCAGCGTTTTTGTGCCTAAGCTGGCATTTGTAATTTCTGCAATAAAAGTTATTTCGCCTGTTTTTCTGTTTACTTCAAAAAGGCCATTATTGCCTGAAGTAACTTTACCTACGGCAAATATTTTTCCTGTTACCGGGTCGTAACACATACCGTTTAATTGTTGGGTATTCGTTGCAGCGCCAATAGTATAAGTTGTACCTGTTGCCGTATCTACTTTAACAAGCTGGTAGCTATACCTGTCCATCATATATAATCCGTAAGGGGTAACGGCAGCGCCACAATAAAACTGGTTGGTTTGCGGATTGGAAATGAAATTGTTCTTTATAATTTTAGACCTTTCTCCGGGCTGGTTGGGATCAAATCTCAGAAAACGATTATAGCTGATATCCATAAGCATTCCACGCATTGGATGTAAAATACCGGTTCCACCGGAGGCTGCCGGCCCACCGCCTAAAAATATTTTTGCATTCGGTACAATGCTGGTATCTGCACCTGCATGGGCTGCCAGCGGACCATCGGGCAATGATATGTTTACAGAGAGTTTATATGAAGTGTCCTTACACCCACCTGCAGTGGTAAGCACTACATCGTAATTGCCAGACTGTGTTGCGGCATAGCTTGTACCGCTGGCAACAACGGCATCATCTTTTCGCCATTGATAACTATCGCCTGCATTAGCATTGGTTACCTGCAAACTTATGCTTCCACCGCTGCATGCCTGCAAAGTATTTGGCAGGTTAACATCTACATTACAAAGTACAGGGCTTTGGGCCAGGAGTAATGCATTTTTTGCATTCAACATGCCATAGCCAATTTCAGCATTCCAGGTGTTATAGGGTTGGCCTTCCACATTACTGTAACTAAAGCCCGGAACTTTCCTGGCAGACTGTTCAATAATTTGCCTTACCTGCTGCTGGGTAAAATTAGAGTTAAGGCTTAAAATTAATGCTGCTACGCCCGACACCATTGGAGTAGCCGATGACGTACCATTAAACGTGAGGTTATAATCTTCATCTGGCAGTGCTTCTGTACCCACATTTGCCGTTGTGGCAATTTTTACTCCCGGCGCAGAAATGTCCAAGCCCAACCCATAATTTGCACCCCACCAATATTCTCCATCACAGGAAGCGGGCGCTTTTCTTTGTTCACACATACTCATGGCGCCCACAGCTATGGTTTCTTTAAAACATGAGGGACTGGTGATTCCTGCATCATAATTTTGGGTGCAAAATACCACTACGGCTCCTTTACCAGCCCTGCCCAGCGTAACCGCTCTTATTATAGCATCGTGTATTAAAGAAGATGCCAAACCACCTCCCCATGAGTTGCTCAATACATCTGCGCTACCATTATCCCATGCCCAGTCAATACACTGGGCAAGTTGAGCAGAAGAGCCATAATTGCCTGAAGTATTCACTACTACACTTACCGGAATAATTTTGCACATTGGCGCCACACCCGCCACACCAATACTATTATTGGCCTGTGCGGCTACTATGCCGGCACAACTGGTGCCATGAGATAAACTACTGGATACTATATCGCCGGTTGTAGCCACCGATGCCATTATTCCAAAACCAAGGGGATCTATATTATTAATTAAATCGGGATGGGCCCGGTCCACGCCTTCATCAATTACCGCTACCCGAATGGAAGAGCTACCCTGTGTAATATCCCAGGCTTCATCCAAATCAATATCGGCACCTACAACACCGTTGTATTGCAAAGGCGAACCATCATTTTTGGCCCACCATTGATAATTATACAAGGGATCGTTGGGTGTGGAGAATGTTTTAAACTGCGTATTTTGCTTACCCTTGCCGTTTAAATTACGGGTAGAATTTTTCTTCGGTGATTCCCCATTCATTTTATCCACTACCTGGAAATCGGGCTCGGCATATTCAAACAAGCCGGTTTGATAGAACAAATTGGCCATTGCCATGCCGTCATAATCATTGGCAGCGCCTGCTTTTAAAATAAACGTGCGGTCATCATACCCATATCTTTTTTGCAAAATGCAATTTTTTTCTGCAACCAGGTTTTGTAATTGAAGTACGCTTACCCCTTGCTTAAGTTTCACATAAAAACCATCGTCAATCACTACCGTTTTACCATCCGGCGCAATAATAGCCGGCTTTACCGATTCTACACCGCCCAATGCCTTAATACCCGTGATGGCTTGCTGTAACATTACTGCATCTTCTTTTCCCAAATCAATTACCATTATATTTTCTGTTGCCAGGGGCTTGATGTCTTTATCCTGCAACTGGTAGCCGGTTTTTAAAAAATTTTGGGCTTTGCCGGTTTCGCCTACGGGCAAACGCAAAAAAATCTTTTGTGAACTATTTTTTAATGGTATTTTTTGATTGCCATAATAATAAAACGGTACGGTTTGGGCAAACCCGGAAAAAGTACCGAAAAAAAACAAGGTAAAAAGTAGATTTCTTTTCATAACATAATTTTCTTGCTTAAAATTACAGAACCTCCAATGCCAAAAAATAATTACTTTGGAGTAGATATTGGGCTTTTATTTAATGTATGTATATTCAATTTTTTTCCTACAAAAAAATTTAGCAAAAATAAAAGGCATACGATAAACCGGTTATCGCATGCCTGACTAATTGTTGAGAAATTATTCAAAATCTAATTTATACACGCTGTTGTTCCTGATATCATTATGCGAACTGAAGCTAACATCCAAATCTTTTATTAACCCTGTATCGAGGCCATAAACCCATCCATGTATGGCCAGGGTTTGACCCTTGCTCCAGGCCTGCTGCACTATTGATGTAACGGCAAGGTTGAGTACCTGCTGCTTGATATTCCATTCTACAAAGCGGTCAAATTTCTCCTTTTCATCTGTAATGGATTCAATTTCGTTTTTGCGAAAACGATAACTGTCTTTAATATGACGAATCCAATTATCTATTATCCCTACCGGCGCTTTACCCATTGCAGCTTTTACACCACCGCAGCCATAATGGCCGCAAACGATGATGTGTTTAACTTTTAATACATTTACCGAATAGTCCAGTACACTCAGCATATTCATATCGGTATGAATAACCATGTTGGCAATATTACGGTGTACAAAAACTTCGCCGGGTTGGGCGCCTATAATTTCATTGGCCGGCACCCGGCTATCGGAGCAGCCAATCCATAACAGCGGCGGGCTTTGCGTATCTTTTAAACGGTTAAAAAAATCGGGGTCATTCGCTAAATTGCTTTCCACCCATTTCCTGTTGTTTTCGATGATATTATTATAAAAATCCGGCATTGTTTATTACGTTTTATTTGTTGACTAAAATTGTGCGTTGCTGTTTTCATATTGCATGAGCCATCCTAAATCAGTTTTTCCAGAAATTTTATTCAAAGCCAATCGCCTTCATTTCTTCAATGACCTGGCTGGAGGTTTTCATCCCGTTTCTGTGTTTTATGAGCATATCGTGTTCTATAGAAACCTGGCGGATATCGGTATTGGTATTTTCCAGGTTGTACTCGTCTTTAAAGCCTACCAGGGTAACTTCTACCCTTCGTAACGGGGCCCTTATTTCTTTAAACTCCTTTAAACTGTCTAAAATATCGTGGGCAATATATACGGTATCCGATGCATTTATGATTACTTTAGAATTTTCAGGAATGGCATCAAGAGTAAAAAGAATGGCAGCTTTATTTAAAAAAGATACTTCCTGGGCAAGATGAATATGGATAACATCCCCATTTTCATATTCTTCTTTACGGAAATAATAAGCCCTCTTCATATTTCCCCTTAAAATGGAAAAAATACTTACCATCATTCCCAGTGCCACACCAATTAACAAATCTTTGAAAACAACGGCAACCACCGTTACAATAAAAGGTATAAACTGGTATTTTCCCCTATGATAGAAATGTTTAAATACCGCAGGCTTAGCCAGCTTATATCCAATAACCAGCAATATGGCAGCCAAAGTTGCCAATGGAATTTTATTCAATAAAAAAGGGATGGTAAGTACACATACCAGCAATAAGCCACCATGGGTAATAGTAGATAATTTAGTTTTAGCCCCGGCGTTGGCATTGGCAGAAGAGCGCACGGCCACCGAAGTAATGGGCAAGCCACCAATTAATGCACTTACAATATTTCCGGCGCCTTGAGCTTTAAGTTCCAGGTTGGTATCGGTAAGCCTTTTTTGAGGATCAAGCCGGTCCGATGCTTCAATACACAACAGCGTTTCAACCGAAGCTACTATGGCAATGGTAAATGCTATCGTCCATACTTCTTTACTCAAAAGCGCCGATTGAGAAAGCCCATTTGAAAAATCCAAAAATGAGGGTAAGATAAAAATGCTTTTAAAATCCTCAAAACTGGAAACAACCGGTAAGGTTACCAGGTAATTTGAGGAGGTTACCGCCAAATCACTACCGGATACTTTAAACAACTCATTAATTGCCGTACCAATAATAACTGCAAACAATGCTGCAGGCAATAATTTTAGTTTTTTTAGAAAAGGGATTTTATCCCAAGCGATAAGAATGGCCAGGCAAATGGCGGTGATGACTATTACACCCGGTTGAACCCGGGTAAATGACTTTGCCAAATCTGAAAAAATTTCAAACCCGCCACCCACTTCTACATTGGAGCCTAAAGCCTTGGGAATTTGTTTTAAAAAAATAATAATGCCAATACCGGCCAGCATGCCTTCAATTACATTATTGGGAAAATAGTTGGATATGGCTCCCGCTTTTAAAAAACCCAACAGCAACTGAATAAGCCCGGCCAGGAAAACGGCCGTTAAAAAAACTTCAAACGAACCCAGGGAAACAATAGCCGCAAGTACTATTGCCGAAAGCCCGGCTGCCGGACCGGAAACGCTGATATGGGAATTAGAAATACTCCCTATTAGAATGCCCCCAATAATGCCCGAAATGATACCGGAAAACAAGGGTGCACCAGAGGCCATAGCAATGCCCAGGCATAAAGGAAGCGCAATTAAAAACACCACCAATCCGGAA
>JAFDZZ010000120.1 GCA_018266715.1 Bacteroidota bacterium | reverse complement strand
AAAATGCGAAGGGCAATTTCTCCCCGGTTGGCAATTAGTAGTTTTTTAAACACAGAATAATTAGTTAAGGTTAAAAATCAAAAAATGGACGTGAGGCTTTCGATTTTGAAAGCCGGGTTATTAAACGGGCTCTACAAGAAACAAAGGCTGGTCGTATTCTACAGGGCTGGCATTATCCACTAATATTTTTACAATTTTTCCGCTCACTTCACTTTCAATTTCATTAAAAAGTTTCATGGCTTCTATAATGCATACCACTTTTCCGGGAGCCACTTCGTCTCCTACATTTACAAACAGGGGCTTTCCGGGGCCGGCCTGGCGGTAAAAGGTACCAATCATTGGACTTTTAATTGTAATGAGGTTATCGGCTTTGGGTTCGGGGCCGGATGTTGCCGGGGCTTTTTCTTTAGGGGCAGTGGAAGGAGGAGCTGCTATGGCTGCTACCGGTGCTACCGGCGCCGAAACTGCAGCCTGGGTATAAATAGTTTGATTAGGGTCTTTTTTTTGCTTGATGGTAATTTTTGTGCCATTTTCTTCAATGGTTATTTCACCAATATTGGTTTTATTTACCAGTTTTACCAATTCCTGAATTTGTTTAATGTCCATTTTTAATATTTAATATTATTAATTGAAATGGGAAACGGGAAGCTAAGGTAAGGAAAATGACAGGGAACTTTACAGTTTATTTTTTGAGTTTTTCACCAAAAATGTCCAATTTTTATCAAAAAAGGGGCAAAAATGCCTAAAAAGCATGTTTTTTTGCCCAAAAAAGAAAACCAGCAATCAGCTGGTTTTGCAATTGGAGAAAAGTTAAATTATTTCACTCTTTCTACATATTCCCCTGTTTTTGAATTTATTCTTATGAGTTCACCTTCATTTACAAATAAAGGTACATTTATAGAAGCGCCGGTTTCCAGGGTGGCGGGTTTTAATGTACGGGTGGCCGTATCGCCTTTTACGCCGGGTTCACTATAGGTTACCATTAATACAATTTTATCGGGCAGTTCAACACCCATAGGGAGTTCGGTTTCACCATTTATAAGAACGGAAACTTCCTGGCCTTCTTTTAAAAAAGCAGGGGCATCTACCATTTCTTCGGCTACCGTTATTTGTTCAAAAGTTTCATTATCCATAAAACTATATCCTGAATCGTCTTTATATAAAAACTGGAAAGACTTTTTTTCTACCCTTACCGGGTAAATGGTTTCACCGCTGTTCCAGGTTTGTTCAATAGTTCGGCTATTATCCACGCCTTTTAATTTTGCCCATACTTTAGCGGCAGCCCTTGCTGTTTTATTTTGCCCAAATTCTATTACTGAATATAAGTTGCCGTCAATTTTTAGAATGAGGCCGCTGCGGATATCTGCTGTTGTTGCCATATAAATTGATTATTTTGAGGCTGCAAAAGTAGCAAACCCTGCTTTAATTGCGAAATTGAATTAAACAATAATCATCGGCCCCTGCCTTTTACTTTGAGGCTTTACCGGAGAAATTTATTTAAAAATCGGGCAATATAACGTGTGCTATCCTTTACCTTTGCAAGCAGTTTTAAAAGATTAAATTGATATAATTATGAAAGTAACTGTAGTAGGTGCGGGGGCGGTAGGAGCAACCTGTGCCGATAATATTGCCCGTAAACAAATTTGTGATGAACTGGTTATTGTAGATATTAAAGAAGGGTTTGCAGAAGGAAAAGCGATGGACCTTTCACAAACGGCTCAAATTGAAGGATTTGATACCCGAATTACCGGGAGTACCAACGATTACTCAAAAACGGCTGGTAGTACGGTAGCCGTAATTACTTCCGGTATTCCCCGTAAACCGGGAATGACCCGTGAGGAGTTAATTGGCATCAATGCAGGTATCGTAAAATCGGTTACGGAAAATATTTTAAAACATTCTCCGGAATGTATTATCATTGTTATCAGTAACCCTATGGATACCATGGCTTACTTATCCATTAAATCCAGTGGACTGCCCAAAAACAGGATTATTGGCATGGGTGGAATTTTAGATAGCGCCAGGTTCCGTTATTTTTTGAGTAAGGCAATGAATTGTTCGCCCAATGATTTGCAGGCAACGGTAATCGGCGGTCATGGAGATACCACTATGATTCCGTTAACCAGGCTGGCTACTTATTGTGGCACACCGGTGGCAAATTACCTAAGTGAAGATGCTTTGAAAAAAGTGGCGGCTGATACCATGGTAGGTGGAGCAACCCTTACCGGGTTATTGGGCACTTCGGCATGGTATGCCCCGGGAGCTGCAGGGGCATCGCTGGTAGAAGCTATTGTAAGAGACGAAAAAAAGCTTATGCCTTGCTGTGTATATCTTGATGGTGAATACGGCCAAAAAGATATTTGCATAGGAGTGCCGGTAATTATTGGTCGCAATGGTTGGGAAAAAATCGTAGATTACCATCTTAATGCCGAAGAACAGGCCTTGTTTAGCAAAAGCGCCGATGCCGTTAGAAATATGAACAATGTACTTTCAACACTTAGTGTTTAATTAATAGCAAATAATTGAAATTAACTTATATGCGTAAATCAAACCTGGCTTTTATTGCCATCTTTATGAGTTTTGTATTCCTCTCTTGTCAAAAAGAATTGAGCTTTGGCAGCTCAAGTTTTTTGGGCAACTTTACGGCTACGATTGACAGTACCCAATGGGAAGCTACAACCATAAAGGAAATTACACGCCAGGGAGGTACGATTGTAATTACCGGCAAAAGCACAAACGGGAATTTAATTGTACTAAGGGTTGTAGATTCCGGGGTGCATACTTATAGTTTTTATAATGTGACCACGACAAATGTGGCAACATACACGGATGCGGTATCGGGCAACAGCAATATATTTTCAAGCAACCAATGGGCTTTGGCGGGCAATTATGGCACCCTTCAAATAAGTTCAATTGATACGGTGAATAAAATTATGAGTGGTACTTTTAGTTTTAGAGCTTTCCGCCAATTTGATTCTGCACAACATAATATAACCAACGGCATTTTTACAAACATTTCCTATTCCACTTCTAATCCACCGCCATCAGCTACGGATACATTTAGGGTAAAAGTAGATGGAACGCCATTTACCTATAGTTCACTTTCTGGAATTTCAACCGGCGCACCACTCAATCAAATAGGTATTACTGCGTTACAGGGTTCGGTTGCACCGGTGGTAGGATTAACATTGGCCTCAGACATCACTAATGGAGCTTATACTTTTGAGGGGCTGTTAGGCACTGTAAAAGGTATGTATAATCCTTCCACTACACTCAGTCTTGTTGCCGATAGTGGAAATGTACAAATATTGGAACATAATACCGTTACCAAAAGAATAAGAGGAAATTTTGATTTTAAAGCAACCCCATTGACTTCCGATTCTCCAAAAGTGGCATTAACAGAAGGTTATTTCTCAATTATTTATAATTAATCCTTTCAAAAACAATACAATTTTTAATGCCGGGGACCCCGGCATTTTTAATGACTTCTTTTTGGCTTAGCTAATAATATACATTAATTTTATTCCTCTAAAATTGCTCTATGCAACTGTTTTTACCAAAAAAATTATTACTGCTATTTATTATTTCGTTTTTTACTTTTTCATCCATAGCACAGCTTACCATTACTCCCCAAACCACCGCAAATGCATTGGCACAAAGTTTAGTTGGAAACGGTATAACCATCAGCAATGTAACTTTTACGGGAAATAATTTAATGGCAGGCTATTTTAGGGCTCAAGCCAGCGCCGCTTTGGGGATTGATACCGGTATTGTGCTTACCAATGGGAGAGCAAAAACCAATGGTATTGATGAAGGTGTTAATGCCAATGCTACAACTTTAGCTTCAAATGGATGGAACCTTCCCGGGGATGCAAATTTGGCTGCGGCCATCAGTACACCGTTAACTGACCTGAACGATGCCTGCATTTTGGAATTTGATTTTGTGCCATTGGGCGATTCCATAAAATTTAATTATGTTTTTAGCTCGGAAGAATATACACCCGCTTTTGCCTGCCCTCCATCAGGCGGTGGCGGCTTTAATGATGCATTTGCTTTTTTTATTTCGGGCCCCGGGTTCCCTACTTTGCAAAATATTGCATTGGTACCCAATACTACCATGCCGGTTTCAATATTTAATGTAAATAATGTACCCGATTTTACAGGCACTCCTTTATGCCCCAATAATCCAGGTTATTACATTGATAATCCTTCAAACCCCTATTTTTCACACGACGGGCATACAACAGTTTTAACAGCTCTTGCCGTTGTTCAACCCTGCCAAACTTATCATTTAAAACTTGTTATTTCCGATGTGGGTGATGACATTTATGACAGCGGTGTATTTTTAGAAGCAGGAAGTTTAAGTTCCAATATACTGGCTTTATCAACGATTACAGATTTAGACACTTCAGGGGTTAACTACCTTGTGGAAGGTTGCAGGCCGGGAAAAATTATCATAAAAAGACAAAATATTACCGCTTTTCCGCAAGTAGTGAATTTGTATTATGCAGGAACTGCAATTAATGGTGTGGATGTTCAAACCCTGCCTCCATCGGTTACCATACCGGCAAATGAAGATAGTGTGGTATTAAATCTAATTCCAATTGTGGATAATACCTTAGAAGGCATTGAGATTTTAGAAATCAGTAATTTACCTCCCTGCTCCAGTTCGGGATCAACGCAAAATACCATATTTGTTCAAATTAGAGATTACGATACGCTTACCATTGGCCCCGGACGAAGCCCGGATACAGCTTTTATATGTCGCAACTCAGCTTTGCCATTATGGGCAAGTAACGGGTATAGCACTTATAATTGGTCGCCCAATATTAATTTAAACAATGCCAATACTCAAAACCCAATAGCCACAATTACAGATTCAATAGCCAATTATTATTGTTTTGGAACAGTAGGCACCTGTATAGGAAAAGATTCTTTAAATGTAAAATGGAAACAGATTTGGCTGCAATCTAAAACGGACATCTTATGTGCCAACGGAACAACGGGTAAAATATCGGTGCGAACCAGTACCGGGTGGCAGGCCCCTGTTGAGTTTCAGGCCAACGCCGGGACCTGGCAAAGTTCACCGGTATTTAATAATCTTCCTGTGGGAAATTATGTGGTACGGGTGAGAGATGCTTCAGGATGTATGGATAGTGTTGTAGTTGATCTCACACAATCCTATCCGGATTTATTGGTGAATGCCATTGATACTACCTATGCTTCCTGTACCGGAAACCCGGATGCAACCATAACCATAACTGCAGGTGGAGGAAGAACGCCTTATACGTACTCTATAAATAATGGTACAGTAAGTACACCGTTCCAGGCTTCAAATATTTTCAATGTATTGCAAGGTAATTATACTATTACCATTAAAGATGCCAATGGTTGCACGGTTACCGATCAAAGAACCATTGCCTTAAACAACGATTTGGTAATGAGTTTTACCGAAGAGCCTGTGATTTGCGAAGGTACCAGCAGTAGCCCATTGCCTTTACAATCTAATGCCAATAGTTATTTGTGGTGGCCTTCCGGTGGTTTAAGCAGTACCACAGTTAAAAACCCAATTGCAAACCCCGTTATTACCACCAAATATTATGTAAAAGGCACCAAAGGAATTTGTATATTAACCGATAGTATCATCGTAAATGTTAACCCAGCTCCCATCCCCAATGCAGGGCCCGATAAAACGATTTGCTTTGGCGGTAATACTACGCTTGATGGTAGCGGGGGCACCCAGTTTAACTGGCGGCCGGTTACTTACCTTGATAATGTGCATGCCGGAACCCCAAATGTGATTAACCCCATAGATAATAAAACCTATTACCTTGAGGTAATTGACGCCAACGGATGTATTTCTTTATTTGAAGACACGGTAAAATTATCGGTAACGCCAGCGGTTAAATTATTTGCCGGCTATGATACCGTTGCAGCCATGGGCCAGCCGGTTCAGCTTTATGCATATGAGGTAGGGAATAGTGGCGTAATACGTTACACCTGGGAACCCTCCACAGGATTAAACAATGCTACTATTGGGAACCCGGTAGCCACATTGTACAACGATGTAGTGTATTATGTTACCGGTTACACCAGTGAAAATTGTAAAGGCAGTGCAGTGGTAAAAGTTAAAGTGTATAAAGGTCCGGATATTTATGTGCCTACTGCTTTTACACCCAATGGCGATGGATTAAATGATTTGCTAAAAGCCATACCGGTAGGTATGAAAATTAATCAATACTTTAAAATTTATAATCGCTGGGGGCAACAGGTATTTGCTACATCAGACTTTCACAGGGGATGGAACGGTAGGCTAAAAAATGGAACAGTTACCACCGGCGCTTATGTATGGGTGGCCCAGGGCATTGATTATTTAGGCAGAACGGTATTTAAAAGGGGTTCGGTATTGGTACTCCCATAGTTTTTTCAGAAATACTTTTTTTAAGGCAATTGCGTATTCACCCGGTTGCCTTTTTTATTTTATAATGTATTGAGTTTTAAGTAATAAATGAAGATGCTGGCCATAAAATTATAATGTACAGGTTTTTATTTGTAAAAATGAACAATTTTTATATTTTTGCTGTTCTATCCGTTGAATGAACGAATTCATTTTCCTTGAAAATCTACTGATGAGAATTGCAAATCCCCTAACATTGCATCTCTTCTTTTCAATCTGATATTTTCTATAATTTCTGCACACTGAAAGTATATCTGAACCAATCGTTTAGTTATTAAACGCTTTATTTTATTATCCATGTTGCTTTGTAAAGGCCGGAAGTTTCACCTAATAGAAAAGAAAAAACATGGAAAAGTTTTACGTATTTACCGGCAAAGTTTCACTACATTCTTTAAGCAACCGATATAAAGGAAAAGGGCTTAGATTTTTTCCGTTCTGCCTTAGTTTGCTAATATCCTTATTGCTGATGGTTTCGGTGGCCTCTTCACAAACCTGGACGAGATCCAGGCCGGTAACATTAGCACCCGCAACCACAGTTGCCAATTACCAGGTAAAAGTTACCCTTACTACAGCCCTCATGGGTAACCCATATGCCTCAATGAAAAACGATGGAAGCGATATCCGCTTTTATGATGCTTCATATACCCCTTGTTCCTATTGGATAGAAACATTTAACAATACCGGTACTTCAATCATTTGGGTAAAAGTAGCTAACCCTTCGGCTACCATTTTTATGTATTACGGCAATCCATTGGCAACGGCAGTGAGCAATGGTTCAACTACTTTTGACTACTTTGAAGATTTTACAACAGCAATTGCCGGAAGATGGACAGTAGCAACATCTAATGGCACTGTAACTCAAAATATGGGTGGCGCCGGAACGGTAACCATGAGCAATACCAGCAATGCCGGCTCTAATGGAATTTGTAATACCAACCCGTTTACTACGGCTTCCACTTCATTTTTTTTAGAAACCAAACACCGGGAGTCAGCCTATCACCGAAACAGGATTTATGCAGTGCCCGCCAGTATGGGCTTTTCGCCAACAGGATTTGATTATGGCTATTTTAAAAACCCGGTTGCTGCAAATACGGTTTCTGAAATTTTTTGGAATGGGTTTTCGGGTACCAATTTATTAACCCAAAATAATGATTATTTAACCCGTTGGCTAATTACCGATGGTTCCACATATAATTTTTATACGTACACCTGGCCGGGTTACGCTGCATTAGATGCCATAAACCGCAATACTACTGTGGCAGCAACCATACGTTACATACATTTTAGGGTAACCGAAGCTAATAATACTTCAATAACCGTAGATTGGGTAAGGGTGCGTAAATCCCAGGCAACCGATCCGGTTACAACTGTAGGTACAGAAGTAACCCATCCATCCGGTCCGGCTATTACTTCTATTTCTCCATCAACGGGCGTTTGTGTCAACACCGATTTCAACATTAACGGTACAAACCTGGATAATGCTTTTTCGGTAACCGTAGGTGGAACACCTGTAAATATTGTGAGTACTTCTGCAACTCAAATTGTGGCCAACAGCGCTTCGGCTTTATCAGGTACAGTTGTTGTACAAACTCCATTGGGAACAGCAAGCAGTGCTTCATCATTTAGCATTGATGCTTTACCTGCTATTGGCCCCATTTTAGGCGGTGCAACAAATGTATGTGTGGGCAGCAACAGCCCGGCGTTTACCAATTCCAATCCTTCAGGAACCTGGTCGGTAACCAATGGTACAGGGCAGGCAACTATAAGCACTGGGGGAATTTTATCGGGCATAAGCGTGGGATCGGTTACCGTAAACTATGAAGTGATTAACGGAAGCTGCATTGTAGTAAATACCAAAGCTGTTAATATTGTTGACTTGCCTGTTGCATCATTATCGGCAACCGAAACTTCCGGCTCTGCCAATGACGATAATATTATTTGCCAGGGCGATAATATAACATTTACAGCCTCTTCCGGCTACGCCAATTATGCATTTAAATTTGATGGTATTACCGTTCAATCCGGTTCATCAAATACATTAAGTACAACCGCCGCATATAATGGGGTAGTGGTATCGGTTGTAGTAACCAACAGTAATTCCTGTGAGGTAACCACCAATAGTATTGCGGTAACTGTTAACCCTATTCCTTCGGCATTAATGAATGTTACGGAAGGCTCAGGTGTAATAAATGACAATGCAATATGTACTGGCGCTAATGTTACCTTTCAGGCAACAGCCAATGCTGGTGCAACATTTGTTTTTAAAGTTAACGGAACAACTGTACAGAGCGGTGCATCAAATGTTTTTAATACCACCACTTTAAATAACGGCGACCAGGTAACGGTTGAGGTTTCTAAAAACGGCTGTACTTCAGTTTCTTCACCCGAAACGATAACCGTTTATCCTTATCCAACAGGAACCCTGGCGTTTTCTGAAAATTCAGGTACCCCGGATGATGGCTCTATTTGCCTGGGTGCTAACATTACATTTACAGCGCCGCAAGCAGGTAATAACAACTTTGTTTTTAAAGTTGATGGAAATATTGAACAAAGCGGCTCATCTAATATTTATAGTACTTCAACTTTAACTTCAGGCCCACATTCTGTTGTGGTAGAAGTAACCAGTGTTAATGGGTGTACAACCATTTTTGATGCTGTATTAATTGTAGTTTATGATTATCCAACTGTAGCGCCAATTACAGGGCCCGCACAAGTTTGTGAAGGAGGTTCAGTAACGCTTTCAAATGCCACTCCGGGAGGCACATGGAGCAGTAGTAATATATCTGTTGCAACTGTTAATTCCGGCGGACAGGTTTCGGGAATTACAGGTGGCACCACTGTAATTAGTTATAGTGTGGTTAGCAATGGATGTGAAACAGTGGTAAACTATAATTTTACGGTAAATGCGTTACCAACGGGTACCATTACCATTACAGAAAATTCAGGAGTGGCTGCCAATGATGCCATTATTTGTTCGGGAGATGGCATTAATTTTACAGCGCCATCCGGTTACAGCAATTACCAGTTTTTTTATGGTGCCATTGAAGTGCTAAATGGTCCTTCAAATGTTTGGCCTCCGGCTTTAACTTCCGGTGGGCAGGTATCGGTTGTAGTTACAAGCGCTGCCGGATGTATAGCAACCTTAGGCCCGGTAAATTTTACGGTAAATCCTTTGCCTACACTTCCGGCTATTACGGGAACTATGAATGTATGTGTAAACTCCGTTACCGATTTGGACAATGCCCAATCCGGTGGAACCTGGAGTAGCTCCAACATTTCTATTGCAACGGTAAATGCTGCCAATGGAGAAGTAACCGGTGTTGCTGCAGGTACCGTTACCATTACCTACACGTATGCTAATGCCAATAATTGTTCCTCAAGTGTAAATACAACCGTAACGGTAAATGCCTTGCCGGTTATTACCCTCAGTGGCCCTAATCCTATTTGCCCGGGTTCTACCAACAATGTTTATACCACAGAAAGTGGTCAGTCTAATTATATTTGGACAATTGTAGGCGGTGTTATAACCGCCGGCGGAACTTCTACAGATAATACTGTAACTATTAACTGGAATGTATCGGGAACAAGAACCATATTTGTAAACTATACCAATGCCAATGGATGTACGGCTACCACATCTGCAACTATTACAAATGCACCCAGTACACCGCCTCCGGTTTTAAACGGACCTTCTCCGGTTTGTTTAAACAGCACGAATAATATTTATACAACCGATGCGGGGAAAATAGACTATGAGTGGACGGTGGTTGGTGGTACAATAACGTCCGGCGGTACGGCAACTGATAATACGGTAACTGTTACCTGGAACACTACAGGAACTCAAAGTGTAAGTGTAAATTATGCTGATGCCGGTACAGGTTGCAAAAGTGCAAATCCTACAATTAAAAATGTTGTAGTACATCCATTGCCTGCTGCAGCAATTTCAGGCACAGCGGCAGTTTGTCAAAATGCTTCCGGAATAGTGGTAACCTTTACCGGCAGCGGTGGTACAGTGCCTTATACGTTTACGTTTAATATTAATGGTGGATCCAGTCAAACAATTAGTACTTCTGTTTGGTCAAGTTCTGTTACTTATTTTGTACCAACAGGTACTCCGGGAACCTATACTTATACTTTAGAATCGGTTTCGGATAATACCGGGTGCTCACAAACCCAATCTGGTTCTGCAGTAGTTACAGTTACCGCCCAACCCAGTGCAACTATATCTTACAGTGGAAGCCCTTTTTGTACAACAGCTTCGCCGGTTTCTGTTAATCAAACCGGTACCCCGGGAGGTTCTTACAGCAGCAGCCCTGCAGGCTTAAGTATTAATGCTTCAACCGGGCAAATTACTCCGGGAAGCAGTACCGGCGGAACCTACACTGTAACATACAGCGTTGCAGCTGCAGGAGGATGTTCATTATATACCACTACAACCCAGGTAACCATTACGCAGGCTGTTAATCCATCCACAACAATCTCCTATCCGGCATCGGGAAATTTCTGCTCCAATGCTTCAGCACAAAACGTAACAATTTCGGGTACTACAGGTGGAAGCTTTTCTTCAACTGCCGGTTTAAGTATCAATACCTCAACCGGTCAAATAAATCCGTCAGCCAGCACTCCCGGAATATATACAGTAACATATGAAATTTTACCTGCCGGAAATTGTGCCGGATTTACAACCACCACAAGTGTTGAAATAATAGAAGCGCCATCTGCAAATGCAGGTACTAACCTGTCAATATGTTCAAATGAAACTAATGTGGCTATTGGCGCCGGCGCTACGGCATTAAACTACAGCAGTGTGGTATGGTCAAGCAATGGAAGCGTTGGAACCATTTCCAATGCCAGCAGTTTGAATGGCGCAACCTATACTCCAAGCGCAGCAGATATTGCAGCAGGAAGCATTATCCTTACATTAACTGCAAATGGCAATGGGCCTTGTGCTGCAGAACAAAGTACTAAAACGGTAACCATTACCAAAGCACCAACTGCCGTTGCGGGTATTGATATTCATACCTGTGCCGGCTTGAGCAATGTAAATGTAACGGCAGGTTCGTCTGCAAGTGAATATGCATCTGTATTATGGAGTGGGGGAGCAGGTATATGGTCCAATGCTACATCCCTTACTACGGCAACATATTCTCCAACCCTTGCAGAACAAACGGCAGGAAATGTATCCATTACTTTAACGGCAATTGGAAATAGCCCTTGTGGAAATGCGGCTGTTGTAAAAACAATTTACATTCACCCGTTACCTTCCGCTCCAATTATTAACCCGGCCAGCCAAACGATGTGCCAAAATTCAATTCTTGCAGTTAGTTCTACTTCTGTTACAACATCCGGTTCGGCAACAGTTTCTTCAGGTAATGTTAACCTTAGTATTCCGTACGGCGCAGGTGGCAGAACTTCATCCTTAGCCATTGCAGGCATCCCAGGTGGGGCAATAATAGATAGTGTACATGTTGGATTTAATATTACACATACAAGAGATGGTGATTTAATCATTAACATAAAAGCACCAAATAACAATGTTTTAAACCTGGTAAACAGGAGAGGTGGAAACGGAAATAATTTTACAGGCACTATTATCAGCAGTGAGTCACTCTATCCGGTAAATGCAGGTACAGCGCCATTTACAAATACCTATTCTGCGGATGCTGCTAATGGAGTAGGAGCTACTGCAAATGTTTCAAATGTTGCAGTGTTTAACGGTTTATATGGCACTCCAAATGGCAATTGGACTTTTAGTGTACGGGATGCAACAGTACTGCAATCAGGTACATTAAACTCCTGGAATATGGTGATTTATTATCACACTATTGCCCCTGCACCGGTGGTTTGGAGCCCGCAAACAGATTTATATACTGATGCGGCAGCAACGGTTGCCTATACCGGAACGGCTTTAGCCACCGTATATATTAAACCATCTACCGCAGGAAATAAAGTCTATACCGCAACAACCACTGATGGATATGGTTGTACACGGTCATCAAACCTTAACCTTACGGTAAATCCCAAACCGGTAATTACTATGAATGCCGATTATTGCCTGGTGCCCGGCAAAGTAAGGGTAAGTGCAACAGCAATACCTTCCGGCGCATTTTTATGGAGCACCGGCGCAACTACAAGTTTTATTGATGTAGATGAAGCCGATGATTATTTTGTTACGGTTACCACTCCGCAAGGTTGCCAAACTACATCTTCGCTTAGCGTAGCACAGGAACTAGTGGTAAACGGAGATTTTACGGCTGGTAATACCGGTTTTTATACTGATTATACTTATGTACCCCCTCCGGGAACCCCAACAAGCCTGTATCCCGAAGGCTATTATGCCGTAGATGTAAATGCGCATGATTATCACAATTTATTTTGGGGTAAAGAGCATTCTACTAATGCACAAACCGGCAACTTCATGATTATAAATGGTTATCCACAATCTACAACAGCTGTAATTTGGGAGCAAACCGTAACCGTTAAACCAAATACCGATTATTATTTCAGCGCATGGGCAATGAATTTAAACCCTGCTTCACCGGCAAGACTTCGCTTTGAAGTAAATGGCATTCAAACAGGAAGTGTAGGCGACTTAACCCTTGCACCCAAACCTACCAATGCCGGTCAGGTAAACATCAATAACTGGATAAGGTTTTACAGTAACCCAACGTGGAACTCAGGTACGGCAACCACTGCAGTTATCAGGATTATTAACCTTAACCCCGATCCTGGAGGTAATGATTTTGGTATTGATGATATTTCTTTTGGTACCTTATCTACCTTCATAAAAGGGCCTGCAGTTCTCAATAGTGATGTTCAAAATAAATGTGTAAACAATCCAATTGATGAAATTTCTTACCAGGTGGGAACCGGTGGCACAGGGCCATTAATTACCGGGCTGCCTCCCGGGGTTACCACTTCATTTAATGGTATTACACTTTCCATTACCGGTACGCCAACCGTTCCCGGCATTTATAATTATAAAATTAAAACACAGGGAAGTTGTAATCCCGATTCGGCTGTAGGTGTAATAGAAGTAAAACCGGATGCCACACTTTCACTTAATTCCGGAAGTAATAACCAGGATATTTGTTATAATACATCACTAAGCCCAATTACCTATAATGTAGGCGGAGGTGCAACTTCGGCAAATGTAAGTGGGTTGCCCATGGGGATTACCGGTAATTATAACAATGGTGTACTGACCATTTCGGGTATTGCTTTGCAAACCGGAACATTTAATTATACCGTAAACACAACCGGAACCTGTGTACAAAAATCAGAAACCGGCCAAATCAACATTTCACCGGTTACGGTAGCGGGCAATCTTGCTAATAAGGTTATATGCAATGGCGGTAGTGGAAGTTTTACCATTACCGGAATTACGGGTTCTGTTCAAAGATGGGAATCCTCAACCGATGATGGCTTAACCTGGACAACCATAAACAATACCACAACTACCCAGGGCTTTTCGGGTGTTAGCCAAACTACTATATTCAGGGCGATAGTGCAAAGTGGCCAGTGTAATGAAGTGGCTTCAACTGGAGGTAAAGTAGGTATTCATAATATGTGGGAAGGTAAATACAGCAGCGATTGGAATGATCCTTTAAACTGGAGTGATGGTGCAGGAGCCAATAATGCCATGTGCCCTTCTGTAGTAGTTCCTGTTGTGCCAACCGGTTATTTTTACCCGGTATTAAATTCCGGTACACCAAACCCCATTGTTAATATTGATATTAAAACAGGAGCATCGGTAACTATTTCAAATGATGCCATGTTGCCCATTGCAGGCTCTATTTCAAACGCCGGCACTTTTGATGTAACCGATGGTGGAATAAATCTTAATGGCATATCTACTCAAGTAGTAAGCGGCAGTATGTTTTTAAGTAACAGTATTAAAACCTTAAAGTTTGAAAATAATGTAAACATCGCCGCAGGAGCAGGTAATATGCTAAATGTAACCAGCCTTGTAGATATAGGCTTGGTTAACAATAAAACACTTCAAACCAATGGTAACCTCACCTTAAAATCCAGCGCTGCCGCTACCGCAAGTATGGGTCGCATCTTTGATAACAACCAGGTGCTGGGCGATGTTACGGTGGAAAGATATATTCCATCCGGAAGAAAATGGAGGTTTTTAGCCGTGCCTACTCAAACCACGCAAACGGTTAAAGATGCCTGGCAAGAAACCGCAACAACAGAAGCAGCAAACCCGGCTCCGGGATTTGGTACACAAATCAGCAGTTATTTCAGCAATCCTGCTACTTTAGGTTTTGATGCATTTTCACCAGGGGGGCATAGTATGAAGTTTTGGAATGAAACTACACAGCAATACGTTCCTCAGCCCAATACCAATTCGGCAGGAATAAATAATAACAAAGGCTATATGATTTTTGTAAGAGGCGACCGTACCTCAACCGTTTCTGCACCTACAAGCACTACTACAGTGTTAAGAACCAGGGGGCCGTTGAAGTCTAAAAATCAATCGGTAAACTTTACCGGTGTTCCGGTTAACCAATTTGTATCTGTGGGTAACCCCTATGCATCAGCTATTGACTTAAGGCAAATTGGTAAAGTAAATGTATCAGACATTTATTATGTATGGGATCCTAAGCTGGGCGGCAGTTATGGACTGGGCGCTTTCCAAAAAATTACCGTTACGGGCGCTTCATTTACTATTATACCCGGCGGTGGAAGTTATGTAGGCTTAACCGATCCAAGAGTAGAGTCCGGTTCTGCATTTTATGTGCAATCTGCCGGTACCGGAAACGGGTCGGTAAACTTTACCGAATACGCAAAAACAACAGGTAGCCGTGAAGTAAACCGTAATGGCAATAGTACCGATGACCGGCAAATCTTAAAGCTGATTCTTGAAACCGATGAAGGTTCAACGGTAAGTAAACTGGATGGCGTAATGGTAGAATTTGGAGATAATTATACCAATGATGTTAATGCAGATGATGGCGCCAATATCCCCAATACCGGCGAAAATCTTTCCATAGAAAAACCCACCCGGTTTTTGAGTGTGGAAAGGCATGCACCCGTACTTGCAGACGATACCATAAAACTTAATTTTGTGAGGCCAAGGGCACGTAATTACCGGTTTGTAGTAAGTATGCAAAATATGCAAAGCGGCTTACAGGCCTGGCTGGTTGACCGCTTTACACAAACCCAGTTGCCTTTAGAAATGGAAGGAGATAACAACTATAATTTTGCGGTAACAACTGCTGCAGGTGCATCTGCTCCAAACCGGTTTATGATTGTGTTTAAACAAGCGGTTACCTTGCCTGTAACGTTTATACAGGTAAATGCCAAAAGAAATACCGACCGTACTATTTCCGTAAACTGGAAAGTGGCAAATGAAATCAACATCGCTAAGTACGAAGTGGAGCGAAGTGCTGACGGGATCCAATTTACCGGCATCATCAGTGCAGAGGCTAACCATGCCCCGCAATATGCAAAAACAGATTTAAGTCCATTTACGGCCCTTAATTATTACCGGATAAAAGCAATAGAGTTTGATGGTTCAATTCAATACAGCGCTATTGTAAAAGTTAGTGCAGAGGAAGTGCCTCCGCTTATTTCTGTATATCCCAACCCGGTTAAAAACAGGGTTATGCAACTGCATTTTGAAGGGGTTGTAAAAGGAAAATACCAGGTGCAATTGATTAATGAAGCCGGTCAAATGGTTTTGGTTAAAATAGTTGATGTTAATGATAACCAGGTCATCAATATTCCTTTACATAAACTGGCCTCCGGAAATTACACCCTTAATGTAATGAACCCGGAAGGCATAAAACGGACTAATCAACAAATCTTTGTTGAATAATTTTGGTTCCTAACTTTACATGAATCTATGAGGGCACTATGCCCTCATTTTTTTTGCCGGGATTTGATCTAATATTTTAAATGCTGAATTATATAAAACAAGCCTGTTTTCTTTATTATTTGCATTTTCTCCCACCGGTTAAATTGGTTTTTTGCCTAAAAGATATTGTGGATAAATTCAGGTACGGATTTTGAGAAAAATTGTAATATTGTTAAAGAAGTTCAAGCTAATTTATCCTTATAAATCCCCTTTTTTCAATTATTATTAAATCTCAAGTATGGGTAAAGTTTTACGCATTTTCATTTTTGCATTTGTATATACCTGTGTAAACCCTGTATCAGCACAGGTTTCATCCTATCTTTTTGCGCAATCTAACGATACCTATGTTCCAATTGTGGCTGATCCCGGCACTACGCCGGCCAATATTTTTGTTTCCGCCTGGGACGATTTGCAAAATGCAACGGCAATGACATTGCCTTTCCCATTTATATACAATGGCACATTGTATCCTACGGGTACGGCTGTAGGTATTGATACCGATGGCTGGATTGCTTTTAACCCGGGTGTTATGACGGGATATTTTTCCGGCGGTTCATGGGTAAGTATTGGCGACCAAACCGGCATGTATTTATATGGTAATGCAAATAATAATGGATTTGCCGGCTTTAATGGCGATTTGCATCACCGGCTTTTTACGGATATTGTAGGCAATATTTCCAATGGTAGCCCGGTTATTACCAACATTGCCGGGGCTGAGTTTAACGATATTAGAATTGGCACAAGAATAGTGCATGCCAATATACCCGATGGGGCAGTGGTAATTGGTTTTAATACTACTACCGGTACTATTACCATGAGCGCCAATGCAACAGCAAATGCCAATAATGCAACGCTTTCTCCAAGGTCAAGTATATATTTTAAAACAATAGGCTCTGCTCCCAATAGGCAATTGGTATTACAATGGACGCAAATCAGGAGGTTTGGAACCGGCTTTGAAACAACGGATAATTTCAGTTATCAAATGATTTTAAATGAAACCAGTAATAGTTTGCAGGTAAGGTTTGGAAATTGCGCATCAAGCTCTACAACAAATTTAAATTTGCAGGTTGGGTTAAGGGGAGCCAGCAGCGCCGATTATAATGCAAGGCAATCCTCTACAGGCTGGCCCACTAATATTGCTGCTACGGCCAATAATCAACACATCGTATTAAACAACACGTTAAATCCATCCAGTGGCTTAACGTTTACCTGGTACCAATGTGTAACCGGGCCGGGAAATGCCGGGGCAATAACCGGAAGCAGCCCCGTGTGCCCCAATACCAATCAAACCTATTTTATTCCTGCAGTTTCGGGAGCAGCTTATTATACCTGGACTTATTCGGGAACCGGCGCTACTTTTTCTGCAACAACATCATCTCCATCCAATGTATTTTCATTTGCATCAAACGCAACTAACGGTACGATAACCGTTACACCTGTAAACGCCTGTGGTTCGGGAACCGGCGCAACAAAACCTATAACTCTTACAACGGTAGCCCCTGCTACAATAAATTATGCAGCAGGCCCTAATTTTTGCCCTAACCATGCGCCTGCAACTGTAACATTGTCCGGGCCGGCAGGAGGTAATTATACCACAACTCCTTTGGGGCTAACATTAAATACATCTTCCGGCCTTGTTACACCGTCTTCCAGCACTTCTGGAAACTATGTTGTTTCTTATAATTATACCAGTAATGGCTGCCCGGTAAAAGCTACAACTAATGTTAATATAAAGCCCAATGTACAAATTACATCTTCGGCTACACCTACAACTGTTTGCGGCTCCGGAAATGCACAGTTAAATGCTATTGCAGACGGCGGAAGCAATTATTCCGTAACGGCAATAACACATAATTTATTAACTCCTTCGGGTTCGCCTACGGTAATTTATAATACCTATACCGATGATGGCATGTCTCCGGCCATACCCATTCCGTTTACATTTAATTTTTATGGCCAAAGTATTACACAACTGTATGCCTGTACCAATGGGTTTATTCAGTTGCAAAATTCTACAGGAAGTTCGTTGAGTCCGCAAACTTTACCCGATGCTGCTGATCCTAATAATATTATTGCAATGGCCTGGGATGATTTAGTGCTTGACCCTGCAGACCATCCGGGTGCAAATATGAGCTGGTTTGTAAATGGTACAGCGCCAAACAGGGTAATGGTTGTTGCCTACACCACTTTAAGGTTTTTAGGGCTTCCAGGCAGTACTATTACCGGCCAAATAAGGCTCTATGAAAACGATAATCATATTGAAGTGCATGTAATGACCGATGACTTAGGTAATAATTATTCTAAAACCCTGGGCATAGAAAATAATAATGGTACACAGGCAGTCACCCCATCCGGCCATAATAATTCCGGATGGAATGCAACCACACCCGAAGGATGGTATTTTGGCTCATCAAATTATACTTACAGTTGGTCGCCAGCTACATTTTTAAATAATACCAGCATTAGCAACCCACTTGCAACTGCAGTAAATGCCACTACTAATTATACTGTTCTTATCACTAATACCACATCGGGTTGCAGCAATACAGCAAATGTAAATGTTACCTACAGCAACCCAAGCCTTACCTCTACTACTCCTGGCGCCAGGTGCGGGGCAGGTACAGTGGTACTAAGTGCTACCGGAACTGGCAATACTTTAAACTGGTATAATGTTGCTAACGGAGGAACACTTTTATATTCCGGAGCCAGTTATACCACACCTACTATCAGTACTACTACTAATTACTGGGTTTGTGCGGCAACCGGATCTTCAGCAACACAAACGATAGGCGCCGGCTCGTTAACCGCAGATCATTCCAACAATGTAAATCCATTCCGCTATTATTTTGGCGCTAAAAAAACACAATATTTAATTCCGGCAAGTGAACTTACAGCTGCTGGTTTGTCCGCAGGACAAATTACAACCCTGGCCATACAGGTGGTAACTGCGGCCAATACCTATAACGGCCTTGCCATTAGCTTAAAAAATACAGCAACTACTACACTTACGGGTGCTATGGAAACCGGCCTTACACAGGTTTACGGCCCCGTAAATTATACACCTGTAGTTGGCGTAAATAATTTTGCCGTAACCGGATTTTCATGGGATGGAACCTCTAATTTATTAATACAGTTTTGCTGGGGAAACAATAATACAGGCGGTACTTCAAGTACAACAGTGCAATACGATAATGTAACCGGTTATAGCGCCTACCGAACTGAATATTGGGATAATTATACCGCTGCAGCAATTTGTGCAGTAACAACTAACGCTTTTTATTTAAACGCCAGGCCAAAATTTACGATTAGCGCAAACAGCTTTTGCGAAGGCACAAGAACAATGGTTACAGCAACCATTAGCCCCAGCAATACCTGGATGGGAATAAATACCGATTGGAACAATGCGGCAAACTGGTGCCCAAGTGTTCCTTCAAATACAACGGATGTTACTATACCCAATGGCGTTGCCAATTACCCAATTATAACAAATACCACGCCTGTTGTAAGAAGTATTATAGTGCAAAATAATGCCAGCGTAACCATTAATTCCGGCGGAAGATTGAGGGTATATGGTAATTTAAATTGCTTCGGCACTCTTACCAATAATGGAACGCTTACCATGAATGGCGCTTCTGCCACTTATGGTTTTCCTGGCACGGGTAATATTCCTCCAATGAACATTCTCGAAATAAATACGAATGCTGCCGGTACGGCACAATTATCCAATAATATTACTATTGCGGGTGAGCTAAAACTTACAAGAGGTATATTTAATCTCAGTGCTTTTGATGTAACCCTACAATCTGTTGCAACGGGCACGGCAAGTGTTTCGGCGCTTGGCGCCAATGCATCCATAAATTATGGAAGTACCGGAAGATTTGTTGTAGAACGTTATTTATATTCGGCACGCAAATGGCGTTTCCTAAGCATACCTACCGTTCAAACCCAAACCATTAAACAGGCCTGGCAGGAAAATCAAAACCCCGGTGTAAACGGTGGCCCAGCAGGTTTTGGAACCATGATTGGTTCAAATTTTGCAAATCCCACAACGCTTGGTTTTGAT